>CAJXNF010000065.1 GCA_913056375.1 uncultured Pseudomonadota bacterium
CGCCATTGACAACCTTAGTGCCAGCGCCTTCAGCAGGAGAGGCTACAGAGGATGAAACAGGACAGCGGACAGCTGGCCCTTTGCTAGGCCGAGCTGGTGAGGGGAAGTCTTGGTTCGGGTCAGCAGTTGACCCTGACCGAGAGACTGACGATGACATAGAGCCACTCTACAAGGATTGGTTCTCACGACCAGCACTGCGTTCAGAATTCAAGTCCAAGTACGGACGAGATCTGGAGCCGCCAAAGACCTGGACAGAGATGAAGGACATTGCTGAGTTCTTCCAGGGGCGAGATATTGATGGGAAGCGTGTCTATGGTGCTGCGATCTTCACCGAGCGTGGATCTGAGGGAATCACGATGGGTGCGACTGGTGCGCTTTACTCCTGGGGTTTTCAGTACCAGAATCCCAACAAACCTTATGACATGGAAGGCTTTGTTAACTCACCGGATGCTGTAGCCGCGTTGGAATTCTACAAGGAACTCTACAAGTGCTGTACTCCTCCAGGCTACACCGATAGCTACATGGAAGAGGGACTCGATGCTTTCAAGTCTGGGCAAGTTGCCATGATGATGAACTGGTTTGCCTTCTTCCCAGGGCTCCACAAAGATCCTGTGGTTGGCGGTGACAAGATCGGTTTCTTCGTCAATCCAGGTCAGAAAGTGGAAGCTTCTACATTGGGTGGACAGGGAATCTCAGTGGTTTCCTATTCTGAGAAGAAGGATCAGGCCTTGGAGTACATCAAGTGGTTCGCTTCACCTGAAGTTCAGAAGAAGTGGTGGTCATTGGGTGGATATTCCTGCCACAAGTCTGTTCTTTTGGATCCAGGCTTTGCCAACACCCAGCCGTTTGCTGCAGACTTCCTGAAGGCGATGGATGGAGTGCAGGATTTCTGGCAGGAGCCTGCTTATGCAGAGTTGCTGCTGGCGATGCAGAAGCGTGTGCATGACTTTGTGGTTGCTGATCAAGGAACCGCTCAAGAAGCACTCGACAAGTTGATTGAAGACTGGACAGAGACCTTCGAAGACGAAGGCAAGCTCTAAGATGAATTCACAGGAATTCACTGTTACCCGCAGTTGAATTCCTGTGATCAGATTTAACTAAGTGGAGCCCGATGTCTGGTCCTTCCATCCTCCAAAAAATTGCTACCTCTGCAGCTGTCGCGACACCTGCGCCTGTCGCCAGACAGGTGAGAGGACTGTCAGATCGAGCCATTGCCTGGCTCTTTGTGACTCCAACAATCCTGTTATTGTTGGCGATCAACATCTTCCCGTTGATTTGGACCATCCAACTATCCTTTACCAATTACAAAGCGAACCGTGCTGCCCGTGGTGAAAAGTTCATTGGCCTCAGAAACTACGAGCGTGTGCTAGGTGATGCAGATATCTGGATCACCTTGCAGACGACCGCACATTTTCTGATTTGGACGATGCTGCTGCAGGTACTCCTAGGCTTTGGCCTAGCTTGGCTGCTAAACAAGCAATTCAAAGGACATTCTTTCTGGACCACTTTGATCTTGCTGCCAATGATGCTTTCACCGGCAGTAGTGGGAAATTTCTGGCGTTTTCTCTATCAACCCCAGATTGGGCTTTTCAATTACATCATCGCTTTCTTCACAGGTGCAGATCCTTCATCTTTTCAGATGCTGGGCGATGTTAATTTGGCACCCTGGTCCATTGTGATCGTTGATACCTGGATGTGGACACCCTACATCATGCTGATTTGCCTGGCTGGGTTGCGATCAATTCCCGATTACATCTATGAGGCGGCAGAAGTCGATCGAGCCTCAAAGTGGCGTCAATTCTGGTCGATTACAGTTCCGATGGTGCTGCCTTTCTTGATGTTGGCCGTGTTGTTTCGAGCCATTGAGAACTTCAAGATGTTTGATCTCGTGGTCGAACTGACCAACGGTGGCCCTGGCTCGGTGACCGAATTGGCTTCCATCAACTTGAAGCGAGAAGCCTTTGAGAAGTGGCGGACTGGCTACTCTTCGGCCTTTGCCATTATCCTTTTTGTGACAGTCTTTGGCGTGGCGAACATCTACGTCAAAGCTCTCAATGCGGTGAAGCAACGATGAGTTCCGCACCTCCACACGAAAAGCCTTGGGGCAAGCGACTAGCTGCTGGACTCGTTATTGTGTATGCATTGGTCAGCATCATCCCATTAATCTGGATCTTCCTAACGGGCTTCAAGTCACCCCAGGATTCGATCAGCTATCCTCCCAAGATGGTGTTCTCCCCAACCATGGAAGGCTATGTAAACGTCTTCACTACTCGAACTCGGCAAACTCCAGAGTACATGGAAACATTGCCGCCTCCAGAAACCTGGTACGATGAGCTGGTGCGCTCACGAAGCATGGTGATCGCAGGGCCTTCCAAGTTTGGGCAGCGATTTCTCAATTCCATCATCATCGGCTTCGGTTCCACGTTTCTTTCGGTCTTTTTGGGAACCTTGGCGGCCTATGCCTTCTCACGCTTTAAAATTCCGCTCAAAGACGATCTGATGTTTTTCATCCTCTCCACCCGGATGATGCCTCCAATCGCTGTGGCGATTCCCATCTTTTTGATGTATCGCGAGCTGGGCTTGGCAGACACCCACCTAGGTATGATCCTGCTCTATACGGCGGTCAACATCTCCTTGGCGGTCTGGCTGCTGAAGGGATTCATTGATGAGATTCCGCGGGAATATGAGGAAGCTGCGATGATTGATGGCTACTCTCGTTTCCAGTCTTTCCGGAAAGTGGTCTTACCCCAGGCAACTACAGGCATAGCAGCAACCGCAATCTTCTGTTTGATCTTCAGCTGGAATGAATATGCCTTTGCCCTCTTACTAACCTCAGGCACCGCCCAGACGGCACCACCTTTCATTCCAACCATCATTGGGGAAGGAGGACTAGACTGGCCTGCGGTAGCAGCTGGCGCAACACTCTTCCTGGTACCCATCGTGTTCTTCACGATCATGCTCCGCAAGCATCTGCTACGTGGAATCACTTTCGGCGCCGTCCGCAAATAAAGAGGAGCCTGATGCCAGAGAACACAACATCGAGCCTTCGGCGCTACTTTCGAAGAAATTTCTGGGAGTGGATTGCTACAGTGATCATCCTGTTTGGGGTGGTGATGTTGATGCAGCCCTTTTTGCTCGTGCTTTACACCTACTCCTTCGTGGTGATCCTCACAGGCACCGTTTTGTTCATCATCGTGAGCCACTTCCCGGAATAGCAAATGGCCGAGATTCAAGTCAGTCGCCTGAAAAAATCCTTTGGGGAGTTCGTTGCGGTCCAAGACTCCAGTTTCACTATTCAAAATGGTGAATTCTTCGTGATGTTGGGGCCTTCCGGGTGTGGAAAAACAACAACGTTGCGAATGATTGCTGGGTTGGAGTTGCCCACCTCTGGTGAGATTCGGCTGGATCAGGAAGAAGTCACTTTCCTGCCAGCTTCTCAACGAGACATTGCGTTTGTCTTCCAGTTGTTTGCGCTCTATCCACACATGAATGTGCGGAAGAATCTGGCTTTCCCACTAAAGTGCATTGGGACTCCTTCTTCAGAAATCAAGCAGCGAGTTGAAGAAGCGGCTCGTCTGCTGAGAATTGATCATCTTTTGAATCGTTCTGTCTCTGGGTTATCTGGTGGTGACCGTCAACGCGTAGCCCTCGGAAGAGCAATCATTCGTCGCCCAAAAGCTTTCCTGATGGATGAACCTCTTGGTGCTCTTGACGCTGAATTCCGTAATTTGATGTGCCAGGAACTGAAGGGATTGCATGACCGAATTGAGGCAACGACGGTTTACGTCACGCATGACCAACTGGAGGCGATGGCCATGGCTGACCGGATTGCGGTGATGAATCACGGTGTGATTGAGCAGTTGGGGACACCAAGCGAGATCTACAATAAGCCAGCAACCATGTATGTCGCTGATTTTATCGGATCTCCACCGATGAACTTGCTCACCTTGCCCAATGCGCTGGAGCCTGGACAAACGGAGATCACTCTGCCAGGTGACGGTTGTGGAACACTTCGTTGTCCTGTGTCAACACAGGGTGTTCAAGCAGACAATCTTGTCTTGGGTGTTCGCCCGGAACACTTGCTTCCAGAGCAGAATGGCCCCCTGCCTGGAGAAATCAGTGCCGTTGAATACATGGGAACCACCCAGATTCTGACCATCCAGACTCCTTACGGGCAAGCACTTTCTCGCGTTCGTAGCACTCATGCATTTGGGGAAGGACAATCAGTACGCTTGAATTTTGCTGCTCAGCGAGCCTCTCTGTTTGACAAGAGTGACGGAAAAGCATTGTCCATGGAGGTGACTCATGGCTGAGATCGCTCTCCAGGGAATACAGAAGCGCTTCGGGGACACGCTTGCAATCAATAACCTTGAGTTGACCATTGGAGATGGAGAACTGGTCGTTTTGTTAGGACCTTCGGGAGCTGGCAAGACAACCACTCTCCGCTTGATTGCTGGATTGGAGGAGGCAGATTCTGGAAGTATTCGGATCAATGGCGTGGACATGACAAAGTCGCAACCTGCTGAAAGAGATGTTGCGTTTGTTTTCCAGCAATACTCTTTGTACCCACACCTGACGGTTCGGGACAACCTGAGCTTCCCGCTTCGCTCGCCTGTATCCGGTCTTTCTGAAGACGCCGTAGCCAGTCGGGTTGAGGAAATTGCGAAGATGGTGCGGATCAACCACAAGCTTGAAAATAAGGCCACGGCCTTGTCCGGTGGGGAGATGCAGCGTGTGGCAATTGGCCGGGCACTGGTCCGAAAGCCGACCATCTATCTGATGGATGAACCGCTCTCCTCCCTGGATGCGAAGCTACGAGCTGAACTGCGAGTGGAGTTGAAGCACATTCAGCAGAATCTTGGGGCAACGATCCTTTATGTGACCCACGACCAGGTGGAAGCAATGACTCTGGCTGATCGCATTGGTGTGCTCCGAGAGGGGGAACTGGTACAGCTAGGTACTCCCAAGGAAATTTTTGAACAGCCAAACAATACCTATGTGGCTGAGCGGCTGGGGCAACCCTCGATCAATCTTGTGCCATTGAGCAGTGAATGGCCTGTACAGGCTCCTGCCAACACCACACAGCTTGGATTGCGAACAGACCATGTTCAGTTGCATTCTGTAGATAAGCAGACCCAAGCCACGGTGCCAGCCCAAGTGCAACGTGTTGAATATCTTGGCGACCAGACCTACCTGCATCTGCTCTGTGCAGGACAGGACCTCACCTTGCTGGCGGATCCAGCAACCTTGCTGAAGGAAGGTGACGGGGTAGCCCTTGAATTGGTGCAACCTCTTTTCTTTGACCAATCCGGAAATCGTTTGTCTGCTTGAGGGCAAGCCAACTTGATGGAGAAGCTATAGATGACTCCAGACTTACTTAGATCGTTACTTCAAGGAACTGCAGAAGCAGTGATTGCCCAGGCAGAACACCTCACAGCTTTGGATCAAGCTATTGGTGATGGTGATCATGGCATCAACATGAAGAGAGGCCTGGAGAACGTGCTCGCTGATTTGGAAAATATCACAGCCAAACCACCAGCTGAGGCTCTGAAAGCGGTAGGCATGACCATGGTGATGAAAGTCGGTGGAGCCTCTGGTCCACTCTATGGCACTCTGGCGATGACGCTAGGTAAGGAATGGCCCACAGACGATGAGCTAGACTCAGCGAAATTGGGCCAGATGCTCGCGGCATCCATCGAAGCTTTGAAGAAACGAGGAAAAGCAGATCTTGGAGCCAAGACCATGTTGGATGTGCTGGCTCCAGTCCAGCAAGCCTTGGAAGCAAATAAATCAATGGCAGAGATCTCTGCGATTGCCAAGCAAGCTGCAGAAGCCACAATTCCAATGAAAGCAACTCGCGGACGGGCTTCCTTTCTGGGTGATCGTTCCATCGGACACATGGACCCTGGGGCCTGCTCCTCTGCATTGATGATTCAAACTATCTGTCAACTTCTGGAAGAGAAATCATGAGTAACGTGGGCATTGTGATCGTTTCGCATTCTCAGCAGGTCGCTGCGGGTACGGCTGAAATGGTGCTGCAGATGGTGGGAGATGAAGTTCCTCTTGCCTGGTGTGGTGGCAACCCTGACGGTGGCTTGGGGACAAGTGTGGAAGCGATCATGGAAGCCATCTCTAAAGCCTGGTCAGATTCTGGGGTCGCCGTAATGGTTGATCTCGGGGGAGCTGAAACAAATAGCGAGATGGCGATTGAAATGCTACCTGCCGAACGACAAAAGAAAGTTGTGATCTGCAATGCCCCGATTGTCGAAGGGAGCGTCATCGCAGCTACGGAAGCATCTGGTGGTGCAAGCTTGGAAGAAGTCAAAAGCTCAGCAGAAGAAATGTGAGGAGGCATGACTGAAGAAAATACCTGGACTTCTGAGGGTGCGGTAGAAATCACTCATGATGTAGGTCTCCATGCTCGGCCCTCTGTCAAATTGACCAAACTCGCCAAGCGTTTCTCTGCACGGATTGAGATTGCTGCTGACTCTGAGGGGCCTTGGATCGATGCCAAAAGCATTGTCAAGGTGATGGGAGCCAAGATGCCGCAGGGAACCATTCTGCAATTGAGAGCCACAGGAACAGACGCTCAGCCTGCAGTAGAGGCTTTGATTGATTTGGTCAATCAGGATTTTGAGGAATCACAGGATGCCCAGTCAGCCTCAGCTTAAAGGAATCAGTGCAGCTCCTGGTCTTGCTCAGGGTGCGGCATTCTGGGTAGATGCGTCTGCCATGGTACATTCTGCGGACTCCTTGGAACCCACGATTGATCTGTCGGAAGCCCTTGCATTGGCCAGTAGCCAGTTGGTGGAATTGATGGAGCGTGTCGGGGGAGAAGAGGCAGAAATCCTCGAGTTCCAGCTTGCGATGCTCGATGATGAAGCTCTCAGTGATCCAGTACGTCAGGCTTTTGCAGCAGGTGCGACATTGACCGAAGCCTGGCAACAAACCCTGGACGAACATGTCACGGACTACGAGCAAAGTGAAGACGAGTACTTTCAGGCACGGGCCAGTGACCTACGTGATATTCGTGACCGAGTCCTCAGGATTCTCCGTGGAGAAACAGAAGCCGCGATCCCTGAGGGAGCGATTCTGCTCGCAACCGATTTAACTCCCAGTCGCTTTCTGGGCCTAGATTGGGACAAGGGTGGAGGAGTAGTCTTGCGGGAAGGTAGCCCTTCGAGTCATGTAGCCATGCTAGCACGTTCCCGTGGGGTGCCGATGCTGGTGGGAATCGCAGACCTACCACTTGGAGCGTTCCCAGATCAAACCAGATTGTTGCTGGATGCAGATGAAGGTGTGCTGCACGTAGATCCTTCCACAGAGGAAACCCAAGCCTTTGAGCATAAGCTGCAAATAGCTGTAGAGGAAGCAGAACGACTAGCGCTTGTATTGGATCAACCCGCGCAAACTGTGAATGGAACAGCGGTTCAGGTGCTGATCAATGTGGCGCTTCCAGAAGAATTGGCAAAACTCAATTCAGCGCATTGTGATGGAATCGGCCTGATGCGTTCAGAGTTTCTGTTTCACCATGGGCTACCCAGCGAAGAATCACAGTACCGATCCTATCGAAAACTCTTGGAATGGGCTGGAGTAAAGCCAGTAACGATTCGTACTCTTGATGCGGGTGGCGACAAGCCTCTGCCCGGGCTGGAGCAACCAACTGAAAGTAACCCGTTTCTTGGTCTACGAGGACTCCGACTTTCCCTACGACAACCCGAGGTCTTTCGCACTCAACTCCGTGCACTATGCAGGGCTGCTGTTCATGGAAATCTGAAGGTCATGGTGCCAATGGTCACTGTCCCTGATGAATTACATTCGACCAGAGAATTGTTGGAAGATGTTTGTGCCGAACTCACCACAGAAGGTATCGAATTCCGCCAGCCAGTTCTCGGAATGATGGTAGAAGTCCCCGCCGCTGCTCTGGCTCCTGAGTTGTTTGCTGATGCTGCGTTCTTTTCAATTGGTAGTAATGATCTGGTTCAATATCTGACAGCGAGTGCCCGCGACCTTCATCATGTTGCAGATCTGGCAGATCCCGGCCATCCAGCAGTCTTGCGAGTCATTAGAGAATTGGCGGAGCATTGCGATCGTTCCGGCCAAGAGCTGAGCCTTTGCGGAGATATGGGTAGCGATCCGAATTTCATCGCACAGTTACTGGAAGTGGGCTTGCGTAATTTGTCAGTGGCACCAGCCCGCTTGGGGAAGACCAAGTGGACCATTCGTGAAACCAATCTGGAGGGGGTGTGACAACGGACTTAAAAGCCCAGTTGGTTGCCCAGTACAAGCAGATCCTCGCAGAGATGCTGAGCAATCGCCCTTCTGGAACCCGACAGCGACTGGCGACAATGCTGCGCAAGAATCGCAGTTTTATCTCCCAGATTTCCAATCCCAGCTACGCCACACCCATCCCAGCTCGTCATCTGGATATCATCTTCGAAGTTTGCCATTTCTCTGAAAAAGCTCGTCGAGACTTCTTGAACTACTACGACCAGGCACACCCTGGTCGACGTCACGGTCCACATTACCAGCATCATGAGGCGCATCGAGAGGGACTACGATTTCGTCGGATGATGTTGTACTTACCAGATCTGGGAAGTAGTGAAGCCAACAAAGAACTCGATGACCTGATCCTGGAAACCGCTCGTCGGTTAAGTCACCTGCTACAGATTTCTGAGCGCTCCTGAAAGCGTGCTGATCTGTTCCCCATCCTCATTTCTTCCGTGGGAGAGACCATGAAAAAATTAATCAACAACCCCGATCAAGTACTTACCGAAAGCCTAAGTGGTTTTGTCTCCGCACATGCCGATTTGCTGGAGCTCGGGGCCGAGGGAAAATTTGTACGCCGTAAGCAACTCAAGCCTGGAAAGCCAGTCTTGATCTCTGGGGGAGGTTCCGGTCATGAACCTCTGCATGGTGGTTTTGTGGGACATGGAATGCTGGATGCCGCCTGTCCTGGACAGGTCTTCACTTCACCGACTCCAGATCAAATGCTGGAAGCAATGCAAGCTACCGAAAGTGGTGGTGGGGTGCTACTGATCGTCAAGAACTACGAAGGTGACGTGATGAACTTTGAGATGGCTGCTGAGATGGCAGAATGTGAGGTCGCCACGGTATTGACAGATGACGACGTAGCTGTGGAGACTTCAACCTATTCCACAGGTCGACGGGGTGTCGCAGGCACCATGATCGTTGAGAAGATCGTTGGTGCTGCAGCAGAAACCGGGAGAGACTTGGCAGCCTTGAAGACCTTAGGAGATCGTGTCAATCAACAGACCCGATCAATGGGGGTGGCCCTGACAAGCTGTACGGTTCCAGCTGCAGGTAGTCCGACCTTCCAGATTGGTGAAAATGAAATGGAGATGGGGGTTGGGATTCATGGGGAACCAGGCAGAAAACGAGTTGCGCTTGCTGAAGCCAAGGACATCGCTGCAGAAATGATTGGAGCCATCCGCAAGGATTTTGGAGACCAGGCCAAGGGGAATGCCATCTTGTTGGTCAATGGATTTGGAGGAACTCCGTTGATGGAACTTTACCTGATGCACCACTGTGTTGAACAGGAGTTGGCTGGAAGCGGAATAACGATTGCCCGCTCGTTGGTTGGTAATTATGTGACTTCTTTGGAAATGGCTGGGTGCTCGGTCACACTGAGTCTGGTTGATGATGAATTACTGGGACTCTGGGATGCACCTGTTCACACAGCAGGGCTACGCTGGGGGATGTAAGCGGACCTGATAAGTTTGTGCTCTGGGGAGAGATCGTGTACATCTAGGTGAAAGCGTCAACTGCCGGCGTTGATCAATACCGGAATACCCTCTCTGACCTCGAAGATTGACTTCAAAAAGCAAAACCCAGAGCCTCGGCGAAGAGATTGCCAACAGCATTACCCACGGAATCGGAACAGCCCTCAGTGTTGCGGCCCTCACACTGCTGGTCACGTTGGCTTCCCAGCAAGGGGATACCTGGCAAATTGTCAGCGTTAGTGTTTATGGTAGTTCGCTGATTCTGCTGTATCTCGCCTCTACCCTCTATCATGGCCTGCAAAACCAGCGGGCCAAACACATCTTCAAAATCCTCGATCACTCTGCGATTTTCCTGCTGATTGCAGGAACCTACACACCCTTCCTGCTTGATAATCTACGCGGCACTTGGGGCTGGAGCCTCTTTGGAATAATCTGGGGCATGGCGCTGTTGGGGATTGTCTTCAAGGTCTTTTTTGTAGGCAAACTTCCCAAAGCCTCCACAGCGACGTATCTGCTGATGGGCTGGCTCTGCCTCATTGCACTCCCCAAAATGTGGGAAACGATCGAAACGGCTGGCTTGATCCTGCTCTTTGTGGGTGGGGTTTCTTACAGTGTGGGTGTGATTTTCTATTCCTGGCGCCGACTCCCCTACCATCACGCCATCTGGCACCTCTTTGTCCTCGGAGGTAGCACGGCTCATTTCTTTGCTGTGCTGCTGAATGTCCTTCCTGCTGACGTTGCTGCCTGATTTTCAGGAATCCGAAAGCTAACGAGTTAGCCTCTTCGGTGTTGAGGACGATTCCATTCGATCAAAGACAATCTTTAAAATCAAATTCTTGGCGCCGCTCAGAGATAGAGACATCGGAATTTCTGCTGTTGCAGAGTGCTGAGCTTGTCAACAGAGGAATTGATCTTCGAGGAAGGGGGAGAGGATTCGTCGT
>CAJXNF010000066.1 GCA_913056375.1 uncultured Pseudomonadota bacterium
GATTACCCCACCGTTGATGCCATCCGCATGAAGCCTGATCATCCGGATCGCCAGGCCCTGCGCCAAAAGTTTCTCAGCGAACACACCCACGCCGAAGACGAAGTGCGTCTATTCGTGGAGGGTCGCGGCTTGTTTTGTCTGCATCTCGGCAATGAAGTGCTTCAGGTGACGTGTGAAGCCAACGACTGGATCAGCGTTCCTGCTGGAACCCGGCACTGGTTCGACATGGGCGAGAGGCCCTGGTTCTGCGCCATCCGTTTGTTCAACAACCCCAGCGGATGGGTCGCCAACTTCACAAACGATCCGATTGCTGAGAAGTTTTCAAAATTGCGCGACTAACGACTCAAGCAATTCAATACGATTACTCAGATAGGATTCCGATAGCGACGCAAAATACCACGACGAAGCAACACTTGAATACATGCAATATCATTCAAAGAGCATTCATCGCCGCCAGTCAACTCACCTAGAGTAAAGAACTTCTTATGGGACAAGACCTTCAATATGCGATCTGGGTTGGGATGCTTCAGGGTGAAGCCATATCCAGAACTAACAACCCTGAGCCCGCTAACAGCAGGGTAAAAGTAAACAGCTTCTGCGCAGCGTTCAAATGCATCACCAGAGGCGATGCTACCTGCATGCCAAGAATCAGCATCTAGACCGCCAACAAAGGATGAAGGCTGGCCAGCACTGAACTCTTTCTCACGGGAACGAAGTGCTTGCTCAATCACTTCATCAGTGAAGAGACCAGAAAGCCGATCGAGCAATTCTTGACGGTAAAACGACGGATGCTGACGCTTTAAACCAAGCGGAACAGACGTGCGCAACCCACGGGCCTCAGGAGCAGACGCAGCAATCTCAACAGCGGAGGCAATAAATTCACTCCATTCGAGTGGGTAAAGCCCTACGGTAAGGTGCATGGATTGGCAAGAGATCGTGCGCGCATGATGCACGCATCCACGAGGCAGATACATCACATCACCCTCATCCATCACAACCTCCCGAAAATCAACCGAACCAGCCTGATCGGCACTCAAAATGGGCTGAAAAGTTGATTTAGTTGTTAACGAAGAATGCTCAGAATCAACAAACCACTGCTTCCGCCCAACCACCTGAAGCGCAAAAATATCATGACTATCAAAGTGAGGAGACAAAGCAACAGACTGGGGAGGTGTCAGGTAAGCATTAACCACACATTGAACGCCAAGCTCTTCAGACAACGAAGAAGCCAAATCCATCAAGTGAGACGAAAAACGGTGCACTTCGTTCACAACAATAGAAGCGCCCTCATGAAATCTAGACAACACGTAAGGCTTACACAAATGTCCATCATTAGCCACTATTTTTGGGTCATAATCTTCCACTTGATTAGCAACAAGCCGTAGATAAGGCCTTAAGCCAGGCATGCCAAGGATAGCCTCGAACTCTTCAAGCGAAAAACCCATGGCGCCCTTCAAGACACCCGCATAGTGCGCCATCCTTTGCTCGTAAACATCACTTAAAAAGAAATTGACCGACGATTCACCAATCAAAGAACAAAGACAATCCATCTGAAAAAACTGAAACAACAGCAGTCCGGCAGAGGTCAATAAAAAAAATTAACTCTCTCTTAGGGCAAGGGGTAGGGAGGTGCCTAACCTACACGCAAATACAACACACAATGAAAAAAGCGATCGCAGCCTTCGTTTCACTCGGCGCCTTTCTGTCTCCAGCAGCGCGCTCCCAATCCGTTGGTTTTGGAAACGTTACTCCCTTTAACACAGCAAATCCAACTGTTATAAACAGCACTTTCACAGCAATAACTGGTTGGGACCTGAGCTATAGCAACTACACATACCCAACGATTCCAATCGATTCAATTGCGATTGGATCGATGTACAAGCCGGATCATCGTGGTTTTGACAATACGACTGGTCAGTTCACCGGCCTTGTGAATGGAGCTTGCCCAAGTTTCGGCCTGCCTGATCCGCGCTGTGCTCCAACTGCAGCCACACCTCCAGAGCCTCAAGCAGAAGGAAGCATCGCCATTGGACAGAACGCAAAAGTGCTGACCACTGGAACCTCAGTTCCAGAACAAGATGTGACAGCTGGAGAATTTGGCATTGCGATTGGATCGTCCTCTGAAGTGTCTGGCTACCACGGCGTAGCCGTCGGCCTACTGTCCCAGGCGAGTGGAATTGCCGCAACCGCCTACGGCCCAGAAGCAAGAGCACAGGGATTACAAGCCATCGCCGTTGGTGATATTTCAACTGCATCAGGAGAGCGATCCATCGCAATCGGAGCTCTTGCAACTGCAGATTCACCATTCGCAACTGCTCAAGGCTACGCAGCCTCTGCTAATGCTCAATCAGCAGTCGCCATCGGTGCGGCGAGTACCGCAAGTGGCTTTTTATCCACAGCACTTGGAAGTTTGGCAGAAGCAGCCGACACGGGAGCGCTCGCCGTTGGCTCTGAAGCACTTGCATCAGGTTCTGGTTCTGTGGCAGTTGGCTCCCAGAGCAGTTCTTCTGGGGTTCGATCCGTAGCACTTGGAACACAGGCTGTGTCATCAGGAACGTCGAGCTTTGCAGCTGGAGATCTTGCGGCTGCAACTGGCACAGGATCAACTGCAATCGGGCCAGGATCAGCAGCCTTAAGCGACTTTTCAACTGCAATTGGCTTCGAAGCGGTCAGCGATAAGGAGGGTTTGATCGTGATCGGTGGAACAAAAACTACCGAAGTTCAGATCGGTGAACCTGGAAGCCAACTAACGCTTCCTGGACTGGCGAAAGATGGACAGTTCGCAGGGAAAAAGTATCAATCAGGAGAGACTGAGCTAGTAACAGTTGATGAGAATGGTGTTGCGGGCACACAATCATCCAAAGACTTAACAAATCAAATCATTGATACTTATAACAATAAAATGAAAACTGGTAATTTACCATACGCAATTAATTCAACGGGAGCACTCGTCGCTGCCATGAGTGCAGTGCCCACAATGAGTGCCGGTGACGACGAGCCTGCACGCTGTGGAATTGGAACAGGGGGAATTAGCAACAGCTATGCATTTGCAGCAGGATGTGCTGTCAAAATCAATAATCGCCTCCACCTAAACGGTGCCATTAGTTTCACAGACTCAGTTGATTACTTTAATAACTCAAGTTCCAATATAGCCGGAAGGATCGGATTTTCTTTCCCACTATTCGTGCAGCAATCAAGCAAAGAAGCATCATCTGAGCAAGCATCCATCGAAAACTTTAAACGACTCAAAGCTGAGAATAACTCAATAAAAGAAGAAAACAGGCTTATTCGCGCAGAATTAGCTCAAATTAAAACTCTCGTCCAGGCCATGCTCGAAAGCAAGACGAATAACATTGCCAGGGATCAAGATAATAAGTAATCTTTATGCCAAAGCGGTTGATACGGACTCCGACAGTTCTACAATTCGAAGCCGCGGAATGCGGCGCAGCATCACTGGCAATTATTCTTGGCTACTACGGAAAGTGGATACCTCTCTCAGAACTCCGATCTGGGCTTGGAGTCTCAAGGGATGGAACAAATGTCTTAAGAATCCGAGATTACGCACAAACATTCGGACTACAAGTCAAAGGAAAAAGATTTTTAATTGATGACCTTGGCAGCCAAAACTTTCCGTTTATCTGCCATTGGGAAAGTGCACATTTTCTTGTCGTAGAAGGAGTTAAAAATGGACAAGTTTACTTATCAGACCCCGCAAGTGGACGGAGAAAGATTGGTCTCGATGATTTCAATCAATCAACTCCAACAAAGATCATGCTTGAGCTCCTACCCACAAAGGAATTCAAACGAGAAGGTCAGGCGCCAAATATATGGAGAGGCTTATATGATCGCCTCAAAAAATACAAGTCTGTTATAGTTTCTTTAGTGCTTTTAAGCGCTCTCTCGACGGTCCCAAATATTGCGCTCGCATCAATCACATCCACACTGATTGACATTGTATTTGTTAAGGGACAAAGAGAGTTTCTGAATGGCTTGATGCTCTTAGCCATCATCATGATCAGCTTACTTTTGCCTGGCATTAGGCTTGAAAAAGTAATTTTCAGAAAACTTGGAATCATATTATCGAGGGACATGTCTCTCGGTTTTATAACTCAATTACTAAAGCTACCAATCAGTTTTTTTGAAGCTAGACATGCCTCCGAAGTCAATCAACGACTTTCGCTTAATCAATCTGTCGCCAAAGTTCTTACAAGCACAAATGGTGAAGCAATTATCAATATTACATCAATGGTTATTTACGCCATATTCCTACTATTGATTTCCTGGCCGTTGGCTATTTTTTGTTTTATCATTCAAAGCTTACAAATAACGATAATTCGCAAAACAGAAAACCAACGAACTGAGAGTGGCATTAAATTATCGCAAGCGCAAGGTGAACTTTTTGCCACCACTTATGACACACTGCGTACAATCGAAACTGTAAAATCATCTGCAATTGAGGATCAAATTTTCAGACGATGGACTGGTCAGCACGCAAAATATACGAATGAATTGCAAAGCTTAACGAGAGTCAGCAACCGAATTTCAACGTCGGGAAAAATTATTGGTGATTTATTGACAATAGCAATACTGATTGGTGGTGGCCTTCTGGTCATCAATGGATACCTAGCTCTTGGATGGCTCATTTCATACAGGCAAATATATAGCTCATTTTCAGCACCTCTGATTGAAATTGCAGATTCCTGGAGCTCAGTTGAGCAACTCTTTGGCGATGTCAATAAATTAGATGATGTATTAACAGAAACACCCGACAGTTATAGTTCAATCGTGAATCTCAGTTCTTTCAGCCATGAGAGACCTCAAGAGCCATCATCATCAGTTTCACCAACAACCGTAAAAGGTTTCCCAATCAAATTGACGGATCTGCATTTCAGTTTTGGAGGTGCCATCCAGGATGTTGTTGATGGAATTAATTTAGAAATTCCCACCGGTTCGAGACTAGGCATGGTGGGTTCAACTGGATGTGGAAAATCAACACTTATGAGGCTCATTGCAGGCATATACCAACCAACCTCAGGAACAATTCACTACGACAATAAGAATCTCAGTGATTTTGGAGTAAATCATTGGCATGAATCAGTTTCTTACGTCACGCAATTCTCACCTCTACTTCCAGGAAGCATTTTTGATAATATTAGGTTGTTCAATCAACATTACTCCAAGGCTGATGTCATTGAAGCCTGTCAAGCGGCATGCATTCATGATGACATTCTGCTAATGCCTGATGGTTATGAAACAATGACTGATCAAGCAAATTTCAAACTCAGTGGCGGTCAACGACAACGATTAAATATTGCACGAGCCTTGGTTAGAAAACCTAAGGTACTGCTCCTTGACGAAGCCACAAGTGCCCTTGACGCACGCACAGAAGAGAAAATTGTTAGTCATTTAAATGATTTAAATTGCACACAAATAGTTATCGCGCATCGACTCAATACAATCGTTAGCTGTAACCAAATCATATATTTAGACAGTGGACATATAGTTGAACAAGGTACCCATAGAGAATTGCTGCTCAAAAAAGGGGCTTATTCAGCACTCGTTGACTTTAAACCTAATCAAACCAACGTCGTAACAGGGGGAGGCGTAAAATTCGCATGACTCAAAACAAGATTGATTTAAATTTAGACATTCAAAAGGCTTACGCAGAGTCACTCGAAGAGCTCAGCTCGGTCTTGAAAATGCACCGGGATACATCTTCTAGAATCAAAGATTTCGTCGCTAACGATGCATGTTCAGTATCGCTCTTAAAATGTTTAGACTCCATTGTCAAAGAGCTATCGGATAATAGGAGTGTCTACCCACAAGTATCCTCTAAAGGCCATCAGCTTATTATCGATTTCTGTGAGGCCAACGATCTTCAATGGAGAAAAATAAAATTAACCCCTGGATGGCCAACCAGAGATTCGGGCACAATTCTGGGTTTCACGTCAGAGCAAATTGATCCCTGTCTCTTCAAGTGGAGACGCAACCAGTCACCTCCGTGCTACGAGGCTGAATCGCCTCTTCTATCCAAAAATATCCTAATCAACAGCAAGAATAAAGATCAATTTATTGACCATGGATATCTTTTCTATACGACTCTTCGCAACCAAGACAGAGTTTACCTGAACCAACTGTGGCAGATCATAAAAAGTTCTTTGCTGGGCAACTTATTTGTACTTATTGCAATTTCTCTCGGAATTTCTCTCATAGGCTTAGCACCAAGTTTTCTGCTTTCTCAAATTATTGGTAGCGCGATTCCCAACGCATCCATATCCTTATTACTTCAATATGCTGCCGTTCTCGTCTCAGCATTGTTAACTGGCAATTTATTGAATTTAGTGCGAAATGAATCTGTGCTCCGGATTCAAAGTGTCATCGCATTGAGATTAGGTCCTGCCCTTTGGGATCGCATTCTACGATTGCCTGTGTCACATTTAAATCAGTTTACATCTTCTGAGCTAATTGAAAGAACTCAGGCTATTGCAGAAGTTCAAAGCGTGCTAAGCGGCCAAACATTAATTGCAATCATTGATGGTCTTCTTTCAATTGTCAACATCGGATTGATGATTTATTACTCCAAAGATCTAACTTTAATCGCCTTAATTGCCACCATCTTGTTGGCAACTATTGCCATTACAGCCATACGCGCAACTATCAAGTTGCAAATTAAACGCTTCCACTACGAATCAAAGGTTACTGGTCTTACGCAAGGGATTCTCAGTTCAATAGAGTCACTGAGAACAACAGCGAGCGAAGCTTTTTTGATACGAGAGTGGGCAAAATTATTTGGAGCTGAGCAAAAAGTTGACTATAGTATCGATACTATCAATGAACGGTCATCTGTTATCTCCGAGGGTATTGGCCAATCATTAAGTATTATTATACTTCTTTTTACGGCGTATGTTTTGTTTAGTCCTGATCAAGCCAGTCAAACACTGAGCTTGGCAAACCTTTTGGGATTTAATTCCGCTATGGGTGTTTTTCTTGGTGCGGCATTATCCCTCATTGGCACAATTGTTGTTGTGCAGCAACAAGTGACCTTTCTCTGGAACAGGCTTTCAAGTGTTCTTTCGCATGATGTTGAAACAGGCACTAAGTTTCAAGTGATTACCAAGCCAGTGCAGTCGATTCAAGTTCGCGATCTTAGATTTACGTATCCAAATTCGAATCGAGAAATACTCAAAGGGGTGAATCTTAATATTGAACCTGGTGAACATGTAGCCCTTGTCGGAACATCGGGTTCTGGAAAATCAACGCTAATCAGATTGCTTTTGGGCTTCGAAACAATCCAGTCAGGCTTTATAAGTTACGACCACCAAGATCTTAAAAAAATTTCGTTGCCTTCACTTCGAAAATTTATTGGTGCTGTGCTACAAGATATCGAATTACTATCTGGAACTATAGGCGATAATATAAAAGCTGGTAAAAATATAAGCGAAGATGAAATATGGGTTGCATTAAACAATGCGGCTATTGGAGATAAAGTGAAAGATTTACCACTTAGACTTTCAACACCGGTAACCAGTGGTGGAGCAAACATGTCCGGAGGCGAAAGGCAACGTCTCATGCTTGCCCGAGCATTCGCACAGAAACCATCGATTTTGATCATGGATGAAGCTACAAGTGCTCTCGACAATGTTTCTCAATCCGTCGTCGAGAACGCCATTGCAACGATGAGCTGCACACGCATAACTATTGCTCACAGACTCAACACCATCAAAACGGCCGATCGCATCTTAATGATGGATAAAGGTATAGTCGTTGAATCAGGTAGTTATGATGAGCTAGTTAGTAAACAATCAGCATTTTGGTCACTCGTGAGATCACAATTAGATGCTGAAGCGAGCATTCAAAAAACAAAGCGATCCAACTCTTTCTAATGTCTGATCCAACAGGTTTTCTTAATTCGCCGGCGGTTCATGATGGATCCGATGAAGCAGCGTCAATAACGTCAAGCTCTGATCGGCTATGGATCGCTTCCCTTTCCGGGTTTACTTTAATCGTATTATTTTGGGCATTTCTAGGTCGCATTCCTGAAACTGTTCCGGGGAAAGGCTTATTGATTGGTCCAGGAAATATTTTAAGAGTCTTCAGCGAGGCTGATGGTACAGTTAAATCAGTTAATGTGAAGAATGGAGACCGTGTTAAGCCGGGAGATACTCTAGTAAAGCTACAAATACCCGATCTAGAGCTGAACGTTAGTAATAGTCAAAACCTAATCAAAAAGCTCGACAATACATACATGACTCTTAACAAAGGGAGTGATCAGCTGCTAAACATCCAGAAAGAAGATGTATCTGAGCAAATTGAGGTAATTAATCGGCAAATTTCCATACGCCAAAATCAAGCCAATAACTACAAGAAGTTTTTGGAAAACTCGCAGAATCTACGTGAAGAAGGTGGAATAAGCGAGCAAGATGTTTTGTCGGCAGAAAGAAATTATTCATCCCAACTCGAATCCATTGAATCGCTACAGATCGAAAAACTTAAGTTATTAGAAAACAAAAAACAGCTCAACCTTCAAAATCAAGAGCAAAGGTTGTCGAGAAATTTAGACTTTATTGAAAAACGTTCGCAGGCTACTCTAGAGCTCATTAGGCTGAAGCGAGTTGGGGATATTCAAGCAACAGCAAAAGGGACTGTATTCGGTTTATCGTTGCTTCCAGGTGATCTAATTCAAACGAACCAACTCATTGCAACTCTGGTCTTTGATGCACAAAAAGGGTTGATGATGGAGGACAACAACTCAAGTGAACGTCAAAAAGGTCTTACCTCCGCCTATGCGCCCAATACTGCAGTGATTTTCTTTCGTAATGCGGACAGTCATCTCCTAAAATCAGGCGATGAACTGTCGTTAACTCCCGAAGGATTTAGTCAAGAGGAATTTGGTGGGATTCGTGGTGAACTTGTTTCTATATCAACGCTTCCCTCAAGTCGAGAGAACTTAATTGCCACAACAGGTTCGTCGGTTCAAGCGGAGCAACTCATCCAACAAGGCTTGATTTATTCCGGCGTTGCCAGACTGGACATCAATCCAAACACACAATCTGGCTATGACTGGACTGGAGGAAACGGACCAAAAACACCCATTACGTTTGGTTCATCATTGAATGTTAATGCAACACTACGCTATAGAGCCCCTGCAAGCTACATTTTCCCATTTCTCCGTGAATGGACGGGTCTCTTAAGGCTCTAAACTCACATTTTGTCTTATCTTTAATGGCAACTTAATTTTTTCAATCAATCAACGCGTTATTATAACAAAGTTGCATTTATGCATCTACAAAACCAATGTATTTAACTATCCATTGGTTGGGTCAAAATCTAGTCCGTCAAGGCTTTTTTTGATCAACAGCACCACACTCACTCAACGATTTCAATGAGCTGCCCCAACATCGAAAAGCTCAAGAGCTTCATCGACTCCATGAGCTCTGATCAGCATGAAGCTTTCTTGAATCTCAATGAGAACGATCGTATCTCCAAGCTGCATGAGGCTGGCATCGATCTCACAGAGGCTGACAAATCTGAGATGATTCAATACCTCGTAGAGCATCTCACAACCACTACTGATGATGAACTAATGGCAGCAGCCGGTGGTGAAAAGGCAAAAGCTAAGACGGCTGTTGCAGTTGCTGGTATCGCCACTGCAGGAACTGTTACTGCTGCCACAATTGGAGCAGGCGCCACACTTGGCAAAGCAGCCATCGAGGCGAGCTGATTTGGTTTTGATTTCTTGATTTCCCATTACTCTATTATCCATTTAAAACATGGCTTGCCCCAATATCGAAAAGCTCAAGAGTTTCATCGACTCTATGAGCTCTGATCAGCATGAAGCTTTCTTGAATCTCAATGAGAACGATCGTATCTCCAAGCTGCATGAAGCTGGGATTGATATCACAGAAGCTGACAAAGCTGAGATGATTCAATACCTCGTAGAGCATCTCACAACGACTACTGATGATGAATTGATGGCTGCAGCCGGCGGCGAGATCGCTAAAGCTGCCGTAGCAGTAGCTTCGATCAAAGCAGGAGGCGCTGTTGCCACTGCCGCAATTGGAGCAGGTGCCACACTGGGCGCAGCAGCCATTAAAAAGAACAGCAACAGCTAACAGCAAACGTCACCTTGATGTATTTAGAAAGCCCCAGCACATGGGGCTTTCTTATCGGAGCAAAAGCCTCACTTGGCTAATGGCCGAAGAGGCCAATTACTTATTTTCTAATTTCTTAAATTTCCCATCACTTTATTATCCATTCAAAACCATGGCTTGTCCCAACATCGAAAAGCTCAAGAGCTTCATCGACTCCATGAGCTCTGATCAGCATGAAGCTTTCTTGAATCTCAATGA
>CAJXNF010000067.1 GCA_913056375.1 uncultured Pseudomonadota bacterium
GCACACTTGGACGAGCCCAGGGGAATCAGTCAGTGGGAAGTACTGTGTCAACGTACGGAAAGCTTATGTAATATGTGTAACGTGCAAGGGTGCAAGATTTTTTATTTATATATGAAAGAACTCCAATTAATCTAACTTGACCCACTGGCAATATTTTGAAGTCGAAGGTATTTGATATAACAAATGGTGCAGATATTTTCAAGAAGATTGCAGCCGATGCTGGCTTAAATGCTGGTGGTCCCTACACCGGTGAATCATACGATGCTGCCGCACTCCTTGTCTTAGCAATGCAGAGAGCCAGATCAACGAACGGTGAGTCTATTGCGGATAATTTATTGGCCGTCGCGAACGCTCCTGGGGCAAAGATTCTCCCAGGAGAATTAGCAAAAGGGCTGAGTATTCTGAACAGTGGTGGGCCAATTGATTATGTTGGTGCTACCAATGTCGAATTGGACGGAGTTGGCGAAACCTTCGGTTCCTATAGGGAATTCGAAATTGATAACAAGGCCTTCAAAACCGTTCGATTCCGCTGATTATCATTCTCAAAACCGGCCCCTCGTGGGCTGGTTCCTCCCTCTTATGAATCAGGTGCGGTTAGTGTTTTTCTCAGGCAAAATGCCTGCAGGGCGAAATCTGAGTACCAAAATCAAAATCATCCCCATGACTACCATCCTCAAATGTGGGGCAACTTCAATAAAATGTTGACGGAGAGGGTTCCCCTCACTGAGAAATGAGTTCAAGTTTTCCACCGCCCAAAGTGCCACAGGCTCCGCTTCAATCCAAGTAAACCAAGTGATAAAAGCCCCAAGCACTGCCCCAAGGTTATTACCACTTCCTCCAATGATGACCATAACCCAGATCAGGAAGGTAAATCTCAAAGGGATATATGAACCTGGTGTAAACTGACCATCCAACGTGGTCAGCATCGCACCTGCTACCCCAATGACCGCAGACCCCAAAATGAATACTTGCCGATGACGGTTTGTCACGTCCTTTCCCATGGCAGCAGCAGCAATTTCATTATCACGAATCGCACGCATCATCCTGCCCCAAGGAGAATTCAAGGCTAGTGCAGCCAAGCCAAGAATTAATAGTAGTACTGTGAGGAAGAGTCCTGAGTAACAAAGCTTGACGAAGACGCCTGAAGCAGACATCACCATCTCTTGAAGAGCTTCTTCTCCGACTTGGTTTGGATCAGCTGAATGTAATCTGATGACCAAATCAATGAACCACTGGCTTTGTTGCAGGTCTACTTCGTAAGGGACAGGTCGCTCCAAGCCAGTGACATTCTTCACACCCCTCGTCAACCAATCCTCATTCTTAAGAATGGAGATCATGATCTCTGAAATCCCAAGCGTGGCGATTGCAAAGTAGTCTGAGCGCAGCCCAAGCGCAACTCGCCCAACGATCCAAGCTAATCCAGCCGCAGCTACTCCCCCTGCTATCCAGGAAAGTAAGATTGGGAGACCCAGTCCTCCCAGAAATCCTGTTTGCGCCGGATCGACCGCCTCTATATTAAGCGAGGCTTGCTCATAAAAATGGCGTAGCAACGCATATCCACAAAGTAGCCAAACCAAGAAGAAGACTCGTCGAAGAGGACCTTCTGGCACTTTCTTTCTGATCCACCAAGCTCCCAGGACCGTTAAAACCAAAGTAACAAAAGCTAATCCGGTATCTAATCCACCAACGGCCCATGCTTCACCAACTGGAGAGTGAGAGACCAAGACGGCCGCAAGTCCTCCTAAGGCTGTTGAAGCCATCACTCCCGCATTGAATAAACCCGCATAGCCCCACTGAATATTCAGTCCGAGAGACATGACTGCTGAGATCAAACAAAGATTTAGGATAGCCAGGCTCACATTCCAAGACTGTGTGGCCCCTACCACTCCCAGCAGGAGAGCCATGATGGCAAAGCTGATGATCGCTCTTTGTGAATTGCTCAAAGCACCCTCCCCTTGAAAAGACCAGTAGGCCGAATCAACAGGACCAGGACAAGAATCAAGAAAGAAACTGCAAACTTGTATTCTGTACTAAGCAACTGGACCAAATCTTCAGGAGACCAACCTTCAGGACCGAGGTATCTGAGGAATTTTTTGAATGCGTAGGTAGCTGCCACCTCTGAAAAAGCGACAATGTAGCCACCTAGAATAGCCCCAAGGGGTTGGCCAATTCCACCAACAATGGCAGCTGCAAAAATAGGGAGGAGTAGGTGAAAATAGATTAGTGGTTTGTAGCTTTTATCAAGCCCATAGAGGACACCCGCGAGAGTAATCAGGACAGCGCTGATGAACCAGGTTGCTCGCACCACCTTTTCAGGGTCAATGCCTGATAGTAGAGCCAGATCTTCATTGTCTGAAAAGGCCCGCATCGCTTTGCCCATTTTGGTTTTTTGTAGGAACCAAAACAACCAGGCGACTGCTAGAATCGCCAATAAGACAGTTAAAACCTGAGTTTGCTTGAGTGCCAAGCCTTCATTGAGACCTGACCATTTTTTAAACTCTCCAGCTTTGATTAGAAATTTTAGACCATCCATGAAAATGATTTCGTCTGTCCCAATGAACAACCTGACGACCCCATTCAGCATGAACATCACCCCAACCGAGGCGATCACAAAGATGACAGGCTTACTCTTCCTTTGGCGATAGTAGCTAAATACACTTCGTTCAGTCGCCCAGACTAATAGGCCTGTAATCAGGATTCCAAACGGAAGGGCAAGGAGAGCTGTGGGCAGGATTCCGGCGGTCAGACCAATTGACTGGAACCACCAGGTGATAAAGATCGTGCTGACGGTTGCAAAAGACATCATTTCACCATGCGCAAAATTCGCGAAGCGCATGATGCCAAAGACAATTGTTACCCCAAGGGCGCCAAGAGCGAGTTGAGACCCGTAAACCAAAGAAGGGATGAGTACGTAATTAGAGAGCAGAACAATTGCATTCAGAAAATCCATCACTATCCCCCAAGAAAGGATCGACGAACTTCTTCATTGGCGAGGAGTACTTGACCAGAATCTGTAAAACGATTCTGACCTGTCACCAATACAAATCCCTTGTCAGCGATTGCAAGGGCCTGTCGAGCATTTTGTTCTACCATTAAAATCGCAATTCCTGTTTTTTTTACCTCAATGATGCGTTCAAAAAGCTCATCCATAACAATTGGAGAGACACCTGCTGTTGGTTCGTCGAGCATCAGCACACTCGGTTTCGTCATCAATGCTCTCCCCACAGCAACTTGTTGTCGCTGTCCTCCGGAAAGCTCTCCTGCAGGTTGGAGACGCTTTTCTTTCAGCACTGGAAAAAGCTCATAGATCTGACTCATCGTATCTGAATAGTCATCAGTGCGAACATACGCACCGAGTTCCAGATTTTCTTCAACGGTCATGCTACTGAAAACATTATTGGTTTGGGGAACAAAGGCCATGCCGAGTTGAACTCTTTGTTGTGGAGACATGCTCGTGATGTCCTGCCCCGCAAGCGTGACTTTTCCTTTCAGGACTTTCAGCATACCCAGCAGCGCCTTCATAGCGGTTGATTTACCTGCTCCATTTGGCCCAACAACAACAGAGATTTCTCCACGAGCGACAGAGAGGGTGCAGCCCTTGAGAATATCTCCAGTTCCATAACCACCAATCAAATTTTCACCAAGGAGATAACTCATTTCTTGATTCTCAAAACTCTCTTAGTTCAGACCTGATGAAGCCCCACGACCAAGATAAGCTTCTATCACCATTTCATTCGATTTCACTTCTTCTGCTGAGCCTTCAGTCAATAGCTTCCCTTCTGCCATCACGATCACTGGATTACAGAGCCGGCTGATGAAATCCATATCATGTTCGATCATGCAGAAGGTGTATCCTTTCTCCTGATTCATCAACTCGATTGCATCTCCAATTTCTTTCAGCAAAGTCCGGTTTACCCCTGCACCGACTTCATCCAAAATAACTACCTTGGCATCAACCATCATGGTTCGACCCAATTCCAGCAACTTCTTCTGTCCACCCGACAAATTTCCCGCTAGTTCATCAGCGACATGTCGAATGTTGAGAAATTCCATGACTTCCTCTGCTTTCATGGCAATTTTTCTCTCTTGCTGATGAAGAGTTTTGCGCTGAAACCAGGCACTGATGAGGGTTTCACGCAGTAGAGTCAGGGTAACCATCATCAAATTCTCTCGTGCTGTTAAACTGTGAAACTCGTGAGGAATTTGAAATGTTCTAAGAAGTCCCTTGGAGAAAAGTTGGTGCGGTCTTAATCCACTTACGTCCTCCCCATCAAGCATGATTTGCCCTTGATCAGGCGGGAAGGTGCCTGCAATCAGATTGAACAGAGTCGTTTTTCCAGCTCCATTAGGGCCGATTAATCCTGTAATCAACCCTGTCTGGATTTCTAGGCTAATCCCGTTTACTGCCTGGACCCCACCAAAATGTTTATACAGGTTTCGAACGGAGATCACGTAGGGGATTTCTCAGTAATGAGTATGAAGATTTGGAGGGTATGTAGGACTCCGGAAGCCTAAATCAACAGAATAAATTCAAGCACTCCCGGAGTAAAGCAGATCAATGATTAAAAAATATTCAATTTAGAATATATATCTAATCAAAGATAGTCGTAGTTTCCATCTTTCCAGATGTAGAAGACATAACCTGGCAGGCTTACATCACCTTTACTGTCAAAACCAAGTTCACCAAGAACGGTGCTGAACTTGGTGCTGTCCATCGCTTTTAGGATCTGATCCATGTCTGTGCTGCCTGCGGCTTCTGCATCTTGCGCAAAGACTTGGATGGCAGCATAGGTATACAGGACATATCCCTCTGGCTCGATGCCTTTATCACGGAAAGCTTTCACCAATGGGGCTGCAATTGGGTTCTTTCTGGGATCTGGGCTGAAAGTCATCAGTGTACCTTCCCCAGCATCTCCAGTAATTTGCCAGTACTCATCAGTGACCAGAGCATCACCAGATACGAGCACAGTGTTCATACCTTGATCTCGCATTTGGCGAACCATCAAGCCAGCCTCTGAGTGGTAGCCTCCAACGTACAAAACCTGGATATTGTTCTGCTTCAACTTGGAGACAAGAGCGGTGTAGTCTTTCTCGCCAGCGGTATAGGCCTCATAGAGGGTTTCCTTCTTTCCATATTTGTTCATGGAAGACATGGTCGCATCAGCCAATCCCTTGCCGTAGGCCGTCTTGTCATGAACGATCGCAATGTTCATACTGCGGTAAACGCCTGCGAGGAACTTACCAGCCACTTCTCCTTGCTGATCGTCTCGACCACATACTCGAAACACGTTTGGCCCACCCTCATCCGTCAACTTTGGATTCGTGGAAGCTGGTGAGACCTGAATAATTCCTTCTTCTTCATACACCTTAGAGGCTGGAATGGATGAACCAGAGCAGAAGTGTCCAGCCATGTAAACTACACCCTTGCCTACCATCTCATTTGCAACTGCCACGGCTTGCTTAGGGTCACAAGCGTCATCTCCAACTTCTAACTTCAGCATTTCGCCCAGTACTCCACCCTTGGCATTGATGTCAGCCACTGCCATCTCGGCACCAGCTTTCATTTGTTGACCAAAACTGGCGTATTGGCCGGTCATAGGTCCTGCAGTGGCAACAGTAATCTCTGCATAGGCAGGCACACCAGACAAGGCAGCCAGCAGACCAGCTGCCAGAAGAGTTTTAAATGCCCTCATTTGATCTCCTCATCAGTATGGCCAAATGGCCGGTTTTGCTGCTTGGGCAGCGAAGCGACGTTTTTGGGTATCCCATCCCCTTTAACGTCAGTTGGTACTTTTAGTATTCAGAAAAAATGGACCCTGGTTTTCAAATTGCCATGGGTATTGTTGCACCATCTTTTGTACGTAGGTTTTGCGAAATGAAAGTAAAGAAATTGTGACCAAAACAAACGTATCCACAATATAAGCGGTGAAAGAAAGTAATTCACCCTCGAACAGAGCAAACACCATAAATCTTTCAGCAAATCCGAGTAAAATTCCATAGGAAACACATTGCCAAATAGGACGCCAGGTTGCTGCAATGGCTTGTCCCATCAGAAAAGCAGCTCCTCCAGCAATCAAGACCGTAAAGATCAGGAAAACAGTCCAACCAGCATCCATTAGTGTGCTCCTCCTTCCAAATAAGCTGCTCGCACCTCTGGCCTAGCAAGAAGTTCTGCTCCAGTTCCAGTCATTGAAACAGCTCCGTTTACCATGACATACCCACGATCCGCCAGCTTGAGCGCATGAAAAGCGTTCTGTTCCACCAGAAAAATTGTCACATGCTCTTCCTTGCTGATCCGCCCAATCGCTTGAAAGATCTGCCTCACCAAAATGGGTGCGATCCCTAGGGAAGGTTCATCCATCAGTAACAGCTTGGGGCGACTCATCAATGCCCTTCCAATAGCAAGCATTTGCTGTTCACCTCCTGACAACGTTCCACCACGTTGGTTTTTACGTTCATTCAGCCTGGGAAACAAATCAAAGACCTTTGCTACATCCTCCTCAAAATAGGCCATTTGATTTGTAGTCGCTCCAAGTTGAAGATTTTCCAAAACCGTCATTCTTGGAAAAATTCTTCTGCCCTCCGGCGACTGAGACACTCCCATTTGGATGATTTCATGTGTCGGGGCCTTTGTGATGTCTAACCCCTCCAAAACAATGGCACCTGATCTCGCCTGAACACGCCCACAAATACTCATTAGAAGCGTAGATTTTCCAGCCCCATTCGCACCAATCAGGGTGACAATCTCCCCTTTGTTGATATGAAGATCAACACCACGCAGAGCTTGGATCTTTCCATAAAAAGTCTCCAACCCCGTGATGCTGAGCATCTCAGCCATGGGATGTCTCCCTTTGAAGATCTGCGGCTACCTCTGGTGGTAACTCTTCGTCTTCATCCTCGCCTAAGTAGGCCCTGATGACCGCAGGATCATTCCGAACCTGCTCAGGAGAACCCTCAGCTATCTTTCTTCCATAGTCCAAAACGATAATGTGATCAGAGATTTCCATGACGACGCTCATATCATGCTCAATCAGAAGCACCCCGATCTTGTGCTCATTTTGAATAAATTGAAGAAGAGAGTTCAACTCAGCGGATTCCTTGGGATTCATTCCGGCTGCGGGTTCATCCAGGCAGAGCATTCTTGGATCAGTGCACATTGCCCTGGCAATTTCTAGACGACGTTGATCTCCATAAGGCAAATCGCTGGCGTTGTCATTTGCCCGCTTCGTTAAATTCGTTTTATCCAACCAGTACTTAGCTAATTCAATAGCCTGTGTTTCCTCCTTTTTGTAGGAGTGCAAACCAAGGAGACCCTTGATGGTCCAGCCTGAGGCCAGCATTAACTTATTGTGCTGAGCAACGAGGAGATTTTCCAAAACAGACATTGCAGGAAAAAGCCGGATATTCTGAAAGGTCCTTGCCACCCTCGCCTTTTGGGCAACAACAAAGTCTTCCAATCTTTCCAGGCGGTGTGTCAGTGCGCCTTCATGAAGCAGTAACTCCCCGACGGTAGGCTTGTAAAAACCGGTTAGACAATTGAAGACCGTTGTTTTCCCAGCACCATTGGGACCGATGATCGCAGTGATCTCCTCATTTTTGGCTGCAAATGAAACATCATCGATGGCTGTTAGCCCACCAAAACGCATGGTGAGGTGATTCACTGCTAACAGAGTACTCATGAACTACCTTCCGTTTTAATACGGATTGTAGGCTCACGATGAGCAAGCAGACCTCTTGGCTTCCAAACCATAATCCCCACCATCAGGGCTCCAAAGGCTAACATTCTGTACTCTTCCAACTCTCTGAACAGTTCGGTTCCTCCGATCAACACGACTGAAGCCAGCACGACACCAATCTGACTGCCCATACCCCCCAAAACAACGATCGCCAGGATGACTGCTGATTCAATGAAGGTGAAGCTTTCTGGACTGATAAAGCCTTGCCGAGTGGCGAAAAAAGATCCTGCGAGTCCACCGAAGGTGGCTCCAATAGCAAATGCTGTCAACTTTGTATTTGTTGGATTGATTCCCAAAGATCTGCAAGCAATCTCATCTTCTCGCAATGCTTCCCAAGCTCGTCCCACGGGAAGTTTTCGTAGCCTTAATGTGATAAAATTTGTTAACAGAGCTAAAGCGAGAATCAAATAATACAAAAAGATAATGCGGTGCATCGAGCTGTAATCCAGCCCAAAAAAGCTTGAGAACGTGCCTTCAGAACTCCGCTTGAACTCTAAGCCAAAAAAACTTGGGCGAGGTATTCCGGAAATGCCATCTGGCCCTCCTGTAAACTCATACCAATTCAATAAAATCACCCTAATGATTTCTCCAAAACCCAGCGTGACTATTGCCAAGTAGTCCCCCCGTAAGCGCAGCACAGGAAATCCAAGCAGTATTCCTGAAATTGCGGCAAACACTCCTGCGAGTGGCAAGCAGATCCAAAAGGACCAGTCAAAGTAGTTCGCCAAGAGAGCATAAGAATAGGCACCAATTGCGTAAAAGGCCACGTAACCCAGATCCAATAAACCCGCTAACCCCACAACAATGTTAAGCCCCCAACCCAACATGATGTAGGTAATGACCAGAATAGCCACATCCATCACATAGCGAGAAGCGAAAGGCATTGTTGGTAAAATCAGCGCAAACAGGACCCCGATAGGGATAATGAATTTTAGTAATTGCTGGAGGGATTGAAGGAAGGGCGTATTTAGTAGAATTGTTGAACTGGATGATGTTTGTTCACGATGCCACCAAAAGTTCAGAACAAGACGGCCAAGAAAGACAGCTGAGACCATCCAGATTACAACTGACCATCGAGGTTCAATTTGTAATCCCTCAGTCGCATTTATAGTAGGAAGTCCGACAATCGGGACGGCCAACACAAGTGTGATCAGCCCAGTAATGACGCTATCTTTTAAGATAGGAGGGAGTTTTTCAGAATTCAGGACTGACATCAGACTTTTTCTACTTCTGGTTGGCCAAGCAATCCCGTGGGCCTGAAGATCAATACCAGCACTAAGATAGAAAAGGCAGCAACATCCTTGTATTCGATGGTGAAGTAAGCAGACCAGAAAGTCTCAATTAGTCCAATTAGCAATCCTCCCAGCATCGCTCCTGGCAAAGAACCGATTCCACCCAAAACAGCAGCTGTGAATGCCTTGATTCCAGCGAGGAAACCAATGAAGAAATCAATAACCCCATAATATAGCAGGAACATCAACCCTGCTACTGAAGCAAGAGCAGCCCCTATTACGAATGTAAGGGAAATTGTCCGATCCACATTGATTCCCACCAAGGCTGCCATTGTCCTATCTTGTTCGCAGGCTCTTTGTTGGCGACCCAAGGCTGTTTTCGAGATGAGCAGGGAAAACCCTGTCATCAAAACCAGCGTCAGAACGACAATAACGATCTGTAAATAACTGAGGTTTACCGTAAAATCACCACTATCCATCAAAATAAATCCTCCGCTAACTACTGGAGGTAAAGGCTTGATTCGAGCACCTTGGGCAATTTGAACGAAGTTTTGTAGGAAGAGCGACATTCCAATCGCAGAGATCAATGGAGCCAACCGAAAAGAGCCTCTCAGTGGACGATAGGCAATTCTTTCAACAACCCACCCCCAAGCTGCCGTAAGGAACATCGATAGAATCAAAACGACAATGAGCACCAGCGGCAACCAGGTTATCCCCGCACCAAAAAGGACTAGCAACCCAATCAAGGCGATGAAGGCGCTAATCATGAAGATATCGCCATGAGCAAAATTGATCATCCCGATGATTCCATATACCATCGTGTAGCCAATTGCGATCAAGCCGTAGATCGAGCCAAGCGTCACTCCATTGATGAGTTGCTGGATAAAATATTCCATGAGTTCAATTGCTCGAGGTATCTGATCTAAAGGATTATATGTGAGACAATAATGTTAAATTAAGGAAAGATGCTTGTTTAGCTTCGAAAGAAAGTCAAGCGCACTTGATTTCACAATTTTGCCCGTGCGGGTTTTAACCTAAGTTGGCGTGACTATCTGCTTTCTAGTTTAATTCAAAGATTTTTTTTGAATAAATAACCAAAAGAAGAGCTATGAAAATCATACAATTAACTGATCTTCACCTCGTTCCAGAAGGCCAGAAGATCCACGAAATAGACCCTGGTCAACGTCTTGAACAAGCATTGGCGAATATCAAACTTAGGCATCCTGACTTGGACCTGCTTGTAATCACTGGTGATCTTTGCAACGAAGGAGATACATCCTCTTATGGCCTTCTCAGAGCGTTACTGGAAAAATATGAACTAAATTACCGACTTGTCC
>CAJXNF010000068.1 GCA_913056375.1 uncultured Pseudomonadota bacterium
CAGTTCTCGCATGTGTTGCACGGATCAACGTTGTCGGGTTCCAAGCAGTTGAGAGCTTTTGTTAAGATTCTAGCCGCACTGGTTTTTCCTACCCCACGAGACCCACTAAATAGAAATGCATGGGCTACTCGGTTGCTACGAATCGCATTCTGAAGAATTTGCGCAATGACTTCTTGACCGATCAGATCGGAGAACCGCTGTGGTCGCAGTTTGCGGGCAAGAACAACGTAGGACATGCTAGTAGGGGGGATTGGAGAGGCTGAGTTTTGCGGCACATCTACAGGATCTTAGTGCTGCTTCCGTTAAGACCTGACACGGTTCGAAACTTTCGATTGCGCAAAACCCAACCATTTGCAGCTTCCCACAAGGAAACAGGAGGGGCATAGCTGGCGGAAAGGGAGGGATTCGAACCCTCGGTACGCTTTCACGCACACACGATTTCCAGTCGTGCACCTTCGGCCACTCGGTCACCTTTCCGCAGAGTGTATGCTCTGAGATCCAGCAAAATACGAAAGATGCTCTGCGTTTTCAAGTGCTTTTTCCGGAACACCCACAGTCTGTAAAGTTGGTCGAACCTGAATCTGCTGAGCATAAAAAGACACCGTTGGCTCTACCTTGTCGAAGAACAGTTGGGGGTACACTCCCAACAAAACAGCTAGAAATGCCAGTGGGCTCAACACAACAATTTCACGCAAGCCCAGATCAGGACGATGTAACTTGGTGGCTGGACCGAAAAGAACACGTTGCACCATCCAGAGCATGTAAATAGCGGCAATCAAGACACCAACGGCTGCAAACACTCCAAACCAGAGATTGACCTTTGCTGCGCCAATCATTGTCAAGACCTCACCAATGAAGCTGTTGAGTCCGGGCAGACCTATTGACCCCATGCTGAAGAGAATGAAAAATCCACTGAAGATTGGCATCGTCTTGAGGAGCCCACCGAAACTTCCAATTTCTTGGCTTTCGCCCTTATGGAGCAGCATTCCAAGACAAAGAAAAAGTGCACTGGTTACGATTGCGTAGTTGACCATCTGCATCAATCCACCTGTCATCCCCTGCTGATTTAGAGCAAACACCCCAAGCAGAATATAACCCATATGTGAAATGGAAGAATAGGCCATCAAGCGCTTCAGATTTGTCTGTACAATCGCAACTAGGCCACCATAGAGGATGCAAACGAGTGACAGCACCATCAGGTAATCACTCAATAAAGCCACCGCTTCTGGATACGTTGGCAATGCAAAGCGGAGAAAACCATATGGTCCCAGTTTCATCATGATGGCAGCCATCTCGACAGAACCAATTGTTGGTGCTTGTTCATGGAAGGAAGGAAGCCAACCGTGAAAAGGAAACAGAGGGATCTTAATTGCGAAGGCCAGGAACATGCCTAGGAATAGCCAAACCTGAGTAGCTACTGGAATCTCCAACTGATACCAGTCTGTGATCTGAAATGACCAATATCCTGCAGACTGATAAAATAATACTGCCGTATAAACCAGGGACACGAGCATCAGTAGTGAACCCCAAACCGTATAAATAAAGAAACGATTTGCGGCGACCAAACTCTGAGCTCGCCCCCAACCTCCAATCAGGAAATATAGAGGTATCAGCATCAACTCAAAGAACACATAGAACAGGATTACGTCTAGTGCTACAAAGCATCCCAACACACCGCACTGCAACAAAAGCAGATGGAGATTGAACTGCCAAGCTCGTTCCTGCATATTCCAGGAGGCTATTAAAATCAAGGGCTGCAACCAGGCTGCTGCCACTAAGAAAAAGAGATTCAGACCATCCAGCCCAAGAAAATAATCAATGCCAAATGAACCAATCCAAGTGAAACGCTCGACTAGTTGTAATCCCGCAGTTCCTTCCTGAAAAGCTGTCCAAACAAACAAACTAAGGATTGCTGTCACCAAACTACTGGTTACGGCTCCCCACTGTGCAGCGCGCCCCTGGTGCGCATCCCGAAAGGTCAATACTAGGAGCACACCCAATAACGGCGAAAACACCAAAAGAGAGAGTAGAGGAAAGGTGGAAGTCATGTAAAAGCCGATCTCAAGTTGATCTAAATAGTGTTGTGTGTTGAAGTTGCCAGATTCTAGGACAACCCATCACGAAGGCAAGCCAGAAGCTACAACGCATAGAAGTAGTCAAAATAAATCGTATGCACCTGACTTCTGGGTAAAATCGGATCATGTTCAGAGATGCCCATCGTTGACAGGTGGAAGCTTAGTGTAAATCGATAGCTCAGCAGCAAACTGGGCACTGCAAACCAGCCCAGACCACCACCAAAAACAAGTGAACTTTCATCTACGTAGGTTTTGGTTTGGTCCTCAGCAATTGGACGAATCTGGGCAAATTGGAAACCACTTCCGTAGTGACTCCACCATCGTGATGAAAGCGGAGTCGCCCACCAATACCAGATGTTATTTTGGATAACTTCTAGTGAGTTGTAGTTTTTTCCTTGGTACTGAATCTCTTTTGAAATCGAGACTGGGCTGATCTGTCGCTCATATTCAAGGGCTCTCTCAGGTTCCACATAGCTAATATGGAAACCAATACCATTTGCCGTACTATCGCCAAAAGTTCTTGTCTGTCCATCATTGAGGGTAAAATCCAATCGACGGAATCCCACTCCAAAGCTGATACCTCGACCACGTGTCCTGTAGGATTCTGAAAACATTTCTGGTTCTGGTGACAACGTACGAGTCTCCGAACTCCGCTCCAGCATCTCTGGATAATCTTCAGGATCTACCTGACCCAAAGCGAGAGTGGGTAACAATCCTCCGAGCAGCAATAAGCATAGAGCACATCGTGACATCAGAAGGCTCTTGGCAGCGTTTGTTCCGGCAACAAGACTCCTCCCAGAATCACGCTGGCAAAGATTGTTCGATCAACGTATTCTGTCTCTTGTCCTCCACTTGTTGTAGTCTTGTCAACCCGCTCCTCCAGTCTGAGGTTAAATGTCCAACAATCTGGGCGATAGCTGAGAAAAACCGTATCGGAAACCAATCGACGACGAAATGCAGTACTGGCAGGATTAAGATCAACTGTTCCCGAAAAGCCGAAGGATAGCTCATCGCTAGCCTGGTGGGTATTGCTGAAACTGAAGCTGGAGGCCGCTTCGAAAGTTTGACCATACGGTGTAGTGTAAGTGCTCTCGTTTTCTCTGAAGGCAACAGATGCTTTACTATACTGACTAACATTTACGTCTACTGATAGTGAGTATTCAACTGTTCGTTGCTGCTGGTGGTTGTACCGATTACGAAAGTTTAGCGCCAAACCTGATCCAGGCTGCAGCGATAGTTCAATTCTCAAGGGCAATAATGGTTCCCCTGGTTCTGTCTCATCACCTTTTGGAGTCGGACCTTGAGACTGGTAGCCTTCCTCTACACGCAGGTAGTCATATGGTTGAATCAAATTCAAACGGGCCAATACCAAACTTTCACCAATTCGCAAATTCTCCTCTGACTGATCCTCAGCACGAAGAGCCACTCCACTCTCTACCACTGCAAGAATTTGCAGCAACTTTTCCTCATCGAGTTCCTCACCGAACATTGATTCCAACACTTCCTGCAACTTACTGCGACTAGCAAATTCACGGTCTTGAAGGCTTTGCAAACGCAACAAAAAAGTTTCTGGAAATTCTTGTTCCTGTAGACGTAAGAAAGAACGCCTAGTAAAGCGCTGCGACGGTTCATACTGGCGACGCTTGGCCAGCAAAATGTTATCTAATCGCAGTTCAAGTAGGCGACGCGTAGCAATGCCACCTCCGAACGGCACACCAGAAATAGAATTCTGGGGTACGTCCTCAATGTAGTCATAACGAATTCTGGGGGTCATTAGATGCTTAAAGCGACTGTAGAGATCACTCTCTGATGCCCAGATCCTTGACAACGTAGTATTGAATTCCACATCAGCTGTCCAAATCTGGAAAGTATACTGATCAGAGGGGTCAGATGCACTGGGAGACCAAACGTCGTAAGTAGATATTGAATGACCAAGCCCCAAGACGCCTTTGAAATACTGGAAAATATTTCGTCGGTAACGCAGTGTTGGATTAACCACCAATCCAGTCCCATTATAGCCTTCTTCACGGAAGTAGCGGACGAGTGATCCCGCAGCCGACATTGTCAGATCCACTGTTCGGAAGGGTTGTTCACTAAATTGGAAACTGAGTGCTGGGAGGCGTTGAATCCGGGTAGGGTCGGTGGCCCAGTTCAGCAAGGCAATTTCTTGGAAGACTTTCTCCTGAGATGCGGACAGGGTAACGCTCCCAGAATCATACTGATAGTTGACAGATCCGGTAAAACTCTGTGCATAATTTGGTTCAGGGTTACGAACTCCCTCATATTCTCGCTGAAACTGGCTATCACTGTAAACTAAACCAGAAACAATCAGCCGGCTTCGCTCGTCTAGCTGTTGGTTGTGATTGAGAATCAACTTGTAGCGCTCTGGGCGCAAGGTATTCGGATTCACATCTTCTGGTGCAAGCTGGCCAGACTCTGTTTGTGGATCACGTGGATCTCGCTCGAAATAGCGTAAAAACTTGACCTCACCTCGCAAATTCTCGCTGAAAGCATACTGATAATCCAATCCCAGACCCAAGCCTCGGAACTGTACCCACTCAGTACGGATCGTGAGGTCTTGCTCTCGTTCAATCGCCCAGAAGTATGGGAGGGACAGACGATAGCCTAGATTGAACTTTTCAATGCTCGAGGTTTGTAGGGCGTACTCCGGTGGTAGTAGACCCGTTTGCCTTCGTGTGACTGTGGGCCAAGCCAAATAGGGGAAGTAAAAAATCGGGACACCCCGAACTCGCAGACTCGTTGAAATAGCTGAAGAATAATTCTCTGGATAGTAGTGCACAGTACTACCACGAATTTCCCAGGCAGGCTGTTCAGGGTTACAAGTTGTGAACGTACAGTCATATCCGATGAAGTATCCTTCTGGAACACGACGTACCTCACGAGCTGTTATGTAAGCCTCAGTTTTTGCATCGAAGAAGAAGACTTCTCGAAAGACACCGGAGTTGTCATCTAAATTGATTTCTAATCCTTCAGCAATCAACGTAATCGAACCTTCTCGCAGTCGAACAAACCCTTGCGCAACGATCAGGTTTTCCTTGCGCAAGAACTCGACTTTCTGGCCTTCAAGTGCGATAGTACCCCATTCGAAGCGGGCATCTTCATAGCGATAGATTTCTGTTTCAGGATCAAAGATGTAGGAGCGGGCCTCAACACGCAGATCAGCTGGCTGGGCCTGCAGGGAATGAGTAAATCCCCAACAAAGCAGCCAAACCAAACATAAGCGAAGTAACCGGCTACGACCGTTATGCATGGAGGGAATGGTTGTGGTTAACAGAACAGAACAAGAAGCCCCAATCTACGAAGACTCCTGCAGAGATGCAACTTTTTTGCAGGCTGATTTCTGCTGATCAGGAATCAAATCATCCACCCATTTTCACCAGAAACCCAATGAAGCACCTCATTTTGCTCCTGTTTCTGACTTGTTGGCTTCCAGCACTGCCATTTGCCCAGTCTTCTCTACTTGATACGGAGCGCATCCGTAGCCAGCTATTCGAAGGAGCCAAGAATAAGACAAATAGTGTAACAACGAACGCCCCACAGCGTCAGATAGTTAGTGGTGTCATATCTCGTGTAGCAGATTCTGAGAGTATTTGGCTAAGAATCGACGATCGTGGTGAGTTCCGAAAATGGACTTATCAACTCTCGAAAAGTAGCCTCAACCTAAGTCGACAGGAAATTCGAGTCTACCTACAGTATGTGTCTCCCAAGCTATCGATTAACCGAGGCAAAGAATACAACGAATGGTTCCAGAAAAAAGTAGCTTTTGAGTTGGGTAAGTCCTTCAGTGGTCGATCCGTCAGAGTTGAGTATGAGCTTCAAGAAGAACTTTATCGGCTCAACGGCATCGTTCTATCTGGCGACACAAACGTTAATCTCTGGATGGTGCAAAACGGCTGGTCCTTCTATTTGCTAACGGAAGGCGCCAATCCTGATGAACAGCAATTCTTGGCTGCCGAAGCAATGGCCCGGAACAAAAAAGTTGGACTATGGGATGAACAGTTGCAGGGCAGTACAAATCAATGAGTCTGAAAGAGCGTCTAACCGAACTGAGTGCTGAACTAGCTGAATTGGCAACAGAGGCTGGTCGCTCTCCAGAAGAAATCAAGTTGATTGCCGTCTCGAAGACTCATCCTAGTGAACTAATCGCAGAAGCTTTCCAAGCTGGACAGGTGCGCTTCGGTGAAAATCGGGTTCAGGAAGCCTCAGAAAAAATTGAAAGACTACAGAATCCAGGTATCGAATGGCACTTGATCGGGCATTTGCAAAAAAATAAGGCTCGCTTCTGCCCGGGGCGCTTCGACTGGATTCATTCGATTGATTCCCAAGAGTTATTGGAATTACTCGAAAAGCAGTGTGCTCTGCAAAGCCAACCCATACAAATTCTACTACAGGCCAATCTGTCGCAAGAAAACAGCAAAAGTGGAGTCAGTGACTACGACAATTTGTGTAGATTGTTAGAGAAGGCACAGGATTGTCAGTGGCTGAGCTGTAGAGGTTTGATGACTATGGCTGCAGCCACAGATGACGCAAACGAAATCCGTAGAACTTTCGCACAACTTCGTACTTGGCTTGAAAAGCTCCGCAATGAATTTACTCTGACTACTTTCACGGAACTTTCGATGGGGATGTCCTCTGATTACCGAATCGCCATTGCAGAAGGGGCAACAATGATTCGACTGGGCACTGCTCTATTTGGGGAACGCGCTAAGCCTTTGATCATACAATGATCGCTTATCTAAGTGGGGATGTCTCGCTCGTAGAAGAACAGCGCTTAGTCCTACAAACTAGTGGTGGAGTAGGATACCTCGTGCAAGTACCCCAAGGGCTTGGTAATAGACACTCTGTCGGTGAAGCACTCAGCTTACACATTCACACCAGTGTGCGCGAGGATGAAATCAGCCTATATGGGTTCGAGACAACAGCCGAAAGACAATTGTTTGAACGTCTCCTCAAAGCTTCTGGAGTCGGCCCAAAACTGGCGCTGACCATTGTTTCTGTACTTGAACCACGAAATCTTGTTCAGGCCATCCTGCGTGAAGACGTCAACACCCTCAGTCAAGTCCCAGGCATCGGCAAAAAAACTGCGGCTCGGCTTTGCCTGGAGTTGAAAGACAGCTTCAGCAAATCTCCCATCCAAGGACTAGAATCTGCCTTGATCACTGGCAAGGCAACAACATCCGTCATACCATCGGGTGAAACAGCCTCTCTACAATCTGCCCTAAAAAACATGGGTTTTGCAGAAAAAGAGATTCTGACCGTGCTAGCAAGCCTTCCTCCAGAAGCAGAAGGCTTTGAAATCAAGCTCAGACTCGCTTTGGGACTGCTGTCAAAACGCTAAATAAGGAGAACGTATGCTCAATAAAGTTATGCTGATCGGCAGGCTGGGTCGTGACCCGGAGATCCGATATACTCAATCTGGCAACGCTGTCGCCTCATTTTCTATCGCAACTTCTGAATACTGGAGAGACAAACAGGGGCAACGACAGGAAAAAACCGAATGGCACGATATCGTGGCCTGGGATCGCCTGGCTGATCAAGCACAGTCCTATCTGAAAAAAGGTTCGATGGTGTATATTGAGGGCAAATTGCAGACACGTAGTTGGGACGATCAGCAGGGTCAGAAAAAATATCGAACAGAGATTGTTGCCAATCAAGTGCGCTTCTTAGATTCTCGAGAAGGGACAGAACGGAGTGGGGGAAGCGTTGACGATGGGCCCGCTGTTTACGGTAATGAATATCCCAGTGGAGGACCTTCGGACAACCGTCGCAATCCATCATCCAACTCTTCAAACAATGACTTCAACCAGGGAAACAACGCTCCTTATGTTGAAGACGACGTACCATTCTGACAAAGTCAGATGCTCGCAGTAGCTGAAGCAGAACGGTATAGACAAACCCTGCAGCAGCTACAGGCAGCACAGCAAAGACTGGGTTATCACAGCGATTGGTTGATTAGAGAAGGTGACTTCCCAAGTCTCCGCCTGGGTTTAGTACTCTCGACCTACCGCTGGAAAGCTTCTGAAGAGGCTTTGCTTCAGTACCTAAGTCTGGGTGGAAATCTACTGATGCTAGATGCAACTACTGTCACGACGATTTCCAATCACCTTGGAGAGCTGCTCAACACACAAAACGTTCGTCGAGAGCATTGCTGGATCATTCTGCGGGGCACTAAGGATTCTGCTGAAAAACTAGCTCATGAACTTGGTGTCGGCTGGTGGGATATGGTTCTTGACAGCGATGCAAAACCTAGCGGCAAAACAAACGGAGTACTTCCACAAAATCTCACTTGGCAAACACTGAAAAGTGGTAGTATTTCAAATTGGTCTTCAGATCTACTCCTTGAATGCTTACAAGGCTGGCCTGATGCTCCGTTCGTCACAACTGCCACCTACAAACTTTTTAAAGAGAATCAGCAGAATCTGCGTGATTACCTCCAAGCACTGTTACTCTGTGAACTCAGAATTAATCTGCTTCAGCAACAAGTCGGTAGCACCTCGCGCTTCAGCCTGACCAATCCTTTGCAGAAGGCAATGCAGATTATTCAGACTCTCGCCGAATGGAATGATTACTTGGTCCACAGTTGGTATCCTGTTTTTCAGCATCAAACCCGGAAATTACAGCAACAGAACCCTCAATCGCTCGAGCAATCGAAAATATTATTCAACCATTTTGAACGTGAACTGATGGGCTTGATGGGCCTTTTTGAAGAGACGCTACGTCAACGACATGCCTTGCTTCTGGCCAACTTTCTAGAAAAACAACAACAAAAACTGACCGAAGATTTGCCACCAGACTCACAGTTTATCCGCTGGCTAGTGCGACAAGATCATGTTCAACGTCTCTGGCTTCCTGTGGGACATTTGGATCAATTAACGGCAAGACTTGGATTGATGCGCCAACCTCTGCATGTTCCGCTTGCAGCACCCGTCTGATTGTGAGAATCTTCTCCTCTTGATAAAAAGTTTTAAAATCATTTCGATTTCATAGATCTGTAGATCATGGTTGACTCCCGACTGTTCTATCCACAGGGCATAGACAAATTACATCAGGAATTTCTTGCAGATCCACTGCAACGAGTGTCCTCCGTTGCCTACGCTTCGCTGGAAGAATTACCTCATACAACTGAGGGAACAACCTGTCTGATTGTTATGCGTAGCCGTGATCTTTTCCAGTGGCAATCCCATCTGGCTCTTTATCTTCAGTCTGGTGGAGGAATCGTTGTTTTGGAGGAGGGACCAACCTTGGCTGCAGAACCGCCAGAACATCCTTCGATCGAATGGTACCCCCTAGCTTATTTGACACCCACGCGTTGGAATTTTCTACTACGTCAGTTTTTCAACCGCCTACATGATAGAACTCGAACACATTCAAATGTAAGCAAATCGGATGAGATTCTCTCCGAGTTGAACGAACTGGGGATCGCTCTATCCAGCGAAAAAGATCTGGATAAGTTACTGCGTATGATCGCTGCAAAGGCGATGAAACTCACTAACGCGGATGGATGCAGCATCTACCTGATCGAACAGATTCCAGACACTCCTCACGAACAGAGCAACTACCTCGCTAATAAACAAATGCGCTTCCACAGCGCACTTAATCTTTCACGAGACACATCCCAACTGCAGGAGAAAGTTCTTCCTCTTGACTTCAGTACGGTCAATGCCTACGTGGCACGCACCAGCCAGTCGATTCGGATCAACAATGTGTACGAACTACATGATTCCAATCTAGTCTGGGGCGGTCGTGACTTCGATGAGCAGCAGAACTATACGACTCGCTCAATGCTCGCTGTCCCAATGTGCAATGAACGTGGTGAAGTACTCGGTGTGATTCAGCTCATCAATTGTAAGACCGACGGAGATGCTGTTTTAGATACCCAAGAAGATGTTGACCAAACAGTTGTTCCGTTCAGTGATTATCACATGCGTTTAATGGAATCTCTGGCGTCTCAGGCAACAATTGCGGTCAGAAATGCTTCCTTACTGGAGTCTATCCAAATTCTATTCGACGGTTTCATCAATGCGAGCGTGAAGGCCATCGAATCTAGAGACCCAACGAC
>CAJXNF010000069.1 GCA_913056375.1 uncultured Pseudomonadota bacterium
TGGGATTGTTATTCGGGAGCCTTCTGTCGTCGCTGTGAAGCAAATTTCCCGGGGAGAAATGCAAATTCTGGCCGTGGGCCAGGTTGCTAAAGAGATGATGGGAAGAACTCCACGCGGAGTAGAAGCCATTCGGCCCTTAAAAGATGGTGTGATTTCAGACTTTGACATTGCTCAGGAAATGCTGAGTTATTTTATTCGTGAAACCCAGCAACAGTTTTCTGCATTGAAGACCAAGCCACGGATTGTCATCGCCATCCCCTCTGGAATTACCCAAGTTGAGCGGAGAGCTGTCAGAGAAGCAGCGTTGCTTGCTGGAGCTAAAGAAGTCTTTTTGATCGAAGAACCTATGGCTGCAGCAATTGGAGCCGGTCTCCCGGTTCAGGACGCTACAGGTTCGTTGATTGTTGATATTGGTGGTGGAACCACAGAGGTTGCCGTTATCTCTTTAGCCAGCATTGTCTTCAGTGATTCAAGCCGAGTAGGTGGTGATGTGATGGATGACACCATCAGCCAGTACGCCAAGCAAAAATACAACTTGTTGATTGGCGAACGAACTGCAGAAAACGTCAAGATTCTCTTGGGCAATGCAATCGAGGGAAGTGCTACCCACCAGACCATGGAAGTTCGTGGACGAGATGTTATTTCAGGAGTACCAAAAACCTTATTATTTCATGAATCAGAAATACGTACATGCTTAGCGGACAACTGTGCGGCAATTGTAAAATTGGTCAAAAAGGCTTTGGAACAAACTCCTCCTGAATTGGCCGCAGACATTGTTGAAAAAGGCATTTTCTTAGCTGGTGGAGGTTCCATGCTGGCTGGTTTAGACAAATTATTGAGTGAAGAGGTCAACTTAAAGGTAATGCATGCTGATGATCCTCTGAGCTGTGTGGCCTTGGGAACTTTAAAGGTTTTAGCAGAATTGGACCTACTGGCTCAGATTGAACTAAACAATTAGTCCTTGCCTTTTGTGTGGGCAAATTTATCATCTCAAATTTCCGATAATTTTCCTCGGTTGGTGACGTGGCTGAATGGTCAGGCAGCAGATTGCAAATCTGTTTCATAGCGGTTCGAATCCGCTCGTCACCTCCACCCGCCTGCTGAATTCTTGCTTCCTCAGCAACGCTAGCCCGGATGGCGAAATTGGTAGACGCACAGGACTTAAAATCCTGCGGAGGTAGCCCCTCCGTGCCGGTTCGATTCCGGCTCCGGGCACTCAAATCTTACTTTGCAATATCCCTTTTTGGTCTTCGCTGCTGAGTTGCTGATCTAACTAGTCAGTCGCTTTGCAACCAAATCAAAGTGAGGACAACATCAGGATTGGTCTGAATTATGCCATGGTTTAATAGGCTACAGGCGAATTTAATGAGTTGATTTCACCATTAGGGAGGCTGAGATGCAGAAAGAATTTGAAGACTATCAAAAGATGCTGATGCTGATTCAGCAAGACGTTAAAGACATGAGAGAACGGTTTCTTCTGAATAATTTGAATCCTGAGAATTTTCGTGATGGCAATCCTCTGGAAGACGACATTATTTCCCTCAAAAAATAAATCTTTCTATTAAATTATTGATAATACTTAGATTTTAGTCCTCTTCAGTATTATTTCAATAAACCAACACAGGCACTAACCTGATGGGAAGATTCTCACCGGTGATGTTTCTCATCATTGCCTTGACGATCGTTTTCTTCTACTTATCAAATAACAGTATCTGACTTTCCTATCAGTCAACAAAAAGTGTTGTTTTCCTACTGCCGGCGTTCATCGAATGAAAATTACCTTTCAGCATTACAAGAAAAAGTTTGGCTCAATTTGGTGCTTGATCAGTGCCCAGATTATTTTGGTAGCCTGCTCAAATAATAGTTCAGAGGTAAAGACTGCTAACCAAAACCCAGAGACATGTAAGATGGCTTACGAATATGAGTGGGAGCATATCTACGACAGAAAGGTGTACATTCCCATCGCTTGTTGTAAATGCGTGGAGTAAGCTGATCTTCATAACAGCATGCTGATCTCTGCGAGAGACCCTTCTTGATTTCCTCCGACCATACTTTTGAAAACGTCCCCTCAATTCTGAAACTACTATGAAAAAAATTGGAGCTGCCCTTTTTGGGAACAAATCGCTGGAAGTGAGGGAATTTCCTGATCTAGAGCCTGGATTGAATGAAGTCTTGATTGAAGTGAAGGCAGCTGGCATTTGTGGTAGTGACTTGCATTTTTATCGCTCTAGTCCTGAAGAGTTGGGTGCTCGTTACGGTAAAATTGTAGGTCATGAGCCAGCAGGAATCGTTATTCAAACTGGAAACGCTGTCAGTAAATTTAAAGTCGGGGATCGGGTGACCGTCAATCACACGCTAGGTTGTGGTCACTGCCAATATTGTCACCAAGGAGAAACTGTCCTCTGCCCAACTGGGAAAGGGATGGCCTTAGCGGATGCTGGAGCAAATACCAACGTCCTGAAGCTTCCGGAAAATACCTGTCTTGAACTCCCAGAGAATATCTCCTTTGAAGACGGTACTTTTATCGCGTGTACCGGAGCGACTGCGTACAATGCGGTTCAACAATTGAGGGATCAAGCGGTTCGCAACGTAGTTGTCTTTGGGCTGGGTCCAGTAGGTTTGTCAGCGATCCTACTGCTTGAAAAAATGGGAATCAATGCGGTAGGAATCGATCCAATTAAGAGCCGCAGAGACTTTGCATCCTCAATTGGTTGTAGAAAAATCGGAGACTTTACAGAGACTGAAGGCCTCATCAAGTTGTCCCCCAATCCGGAAGGTTTTTGCGGAAGTATTGAAACCAGTGGAGCAAGTAATGCTCAGAGTCAGGCAATTGATGTGCTGAGGCCAAAGGGAATAGCAATCTACCTTGGATTAAGCAAGGGAGTTCCCAGTATCTCCCCAGAGCAATTTATTCATAAGCAGATTAGGTTGCAGGGCTCAAAAGTCTTACCCTCTTGGGCAGCAGTTGAGATGATGAATTTTATGCAGGAGAGCAACTTCTCTTTTGAACAGCTTATTCGAGAGAAAATCCCTCTTCAGAGAGCTGCTGAGGCCTTTGAGATGTTTGAGAGCGGAATGTCCGGAAAATTTATTTTATTGCCAAACTAGCCTCTAATTCAGCCGTAGAAACGTGATTTTCAGCTTCGTTCAAATAGCTGATATCAAATTAGAAAATCTGGAGAGTGTCAAAAAGAATGAATTGGATTAAGTGTTTTGTGTCAAAGAAATTACATTTCCTGAGTTTATATTAGGAAATACATGAAAATATTTGAAGGTTTTGAATAGTAGTAAGTTTGAATTTGGTAAAATCAATGAGTGCTTGACTTTTAGGTGACAAAATAAAATCTTGTTGAATGATTTTTCCCAACATTTAAACCAAAACTATCTGAGTCAACATGTTCTTCGTGGTCTTTTTGAATAAATTTCCTGAAGTGCCAATCCACGTCTGTGAGGACTATCATACAGCCATGAAGAGTCTGGCAAAGCATCATCGCTATGGTAGAACCGGCTGGATCTCTGAAATGGATTTGGGCTTGCTCAATCATCACATCGATGTCATTGACTTAGAGCTTCACGAGATTTTTGACATGGCCAGGTTCGACTATCTAGAGAAGATGGTTCATGAGCAAATGTCAGTAGCCTAAGTCAGATCGAAGATTTGAAGAGTTGTGTCAATCTTCTGCGACCTTATGCCGCAGAACAATCCTGCCTTTGACTTCCGATCGTAAAATCGGTTCGATCTCGTTCAACATCCCCTCCATCGAAACTTCCTTTAGACCCACTTTCAGTTTTGGTAGCTTCCAGTCGGTTGCTAGGTGTTGCCAAAGTTGTTTTCTCAGCGCATAGGGACAGTTTTGGGAGTCAATCCCGATTAATCTGAGTCCTCGCAAGATGAAGGGGAAGACGGTTGTTGATAGTTCTGCACCTGCAACATTACCGCAAGTAGTGATGACTCCACCAGGCTGCGTGGTTTTCAGAGCCGTAGAGAGGGGAAGTCCCCCAACATTGTCAATAACACCATTCCATTGTGGTTTAAGAAGTGGACGATTTCCTGAATCAACCGCTTCCTCACGATCTAAGATTTGTTGAACACCGAATTCTTTCAGCAGTGCTTTTCCATTATCATGTCCACTGACTGCAGCGACCTCATATCCACCATTCAGCAATAATCTCACTGCAATGGAACCAACTCCACCAGCGGCACCAGTCACCAAAACTGGACCATTTTCTGGTTTGCAGCCTGCCACTTTCAATTCCCAAAACGATTGTGCAGCTGTAAAACCAGCGGTCCCGTAAATCATTGCTTCCTGCATGGTCAGGCCCTCAGGTAGGGGCAAGACCCACGCTGCGGGGACCCTAATATATTCACCGAAGCCTCCATCTGTGTTCATCCCCAAATCGTAACTGGTGACAATGACCGAATCCCCTGCCTTGAAATCAGGATCTGTGGAAGCTGCAACAATACCGGAGGCATCAACTCCTGGGGTATGTGGGTAGTTCCGTGTTACCCCGCGATTTCCCGATGCAGATAGCGCATCCTTGTAATTTAGTGAAGAGTAATGCACTTGAATCAACACCTCTCCTTCAGGCAAATCTTCCGTACTACGCGCAACAATGCGCTGTTCAAATTTGCCATCTTCTTCAAAAATTCGTATTGCTTGGAAAGAGATGGGTGAAGACATCAGGAGACTCCTTTTAGAAATCAGGGCATTGGATGGCAGCCTGACTTTACGAAATTCGTAGGGTCAAGACTGCGAAAATAATAACGAGTGGGGATTTGTCGACTAGAAACGTTGCTCACCCTCCGATGCGAGACATTCCCAAGTTGGATCCGGTGAAAGCAACTGGTTCCTTGAAAGCAATCGAGTGGGCAACTCGCTCCTTCAATTCGCTGGCAACTTCTTGCTGGTTTAGTAAGTGGTGAATAGCAGTAGGTGTTGGATTACTTAGGCAGCCAACGAGCTGGCCACTGGAGGTTAACCGTAATCTGGAGCAGGTAGAACAAAAGGGCGCGCTTTCATTGGGAATGATGCCGAAGTATCCTCCAGGTACCCAGTAGCGTTGGGCGGTAGCGTCGTGCTCGGCTTCAACCTTTCGCCAAGAGTAGTGCTGACCGATCAATTCGAGAATTTCATTCATTGGGAAAAGTGGGAAATTCTCTGTTTGAAATAGGGGCCCCATTCGCATTAGTTCGAGATATCTTAGCTCGATATCCCTCTCAATCGCATAGTCAAGAAGATCAACGACCTCATGGTCATTGGCTCCTCGAATAACAACCATATTGAGTTTGATACGCAATCCGGCATTGAGAGCGGTTTCAATTCCCTCTAGTACACGTTCCAATCTTCCAGCACGCCCTAGTCTTTTGAAATTTTCAGGATCTAGAGAGTCTAGACTGATGTTGACAGAGTCCAGTCCTGCTTCTTTAAGGGGTGCGGCCAATTTGCTTAAATTCAAGCCGTTGGTAGTTAGACCGATACTCTCCACACCTTGTTGCCGAACACCAGCAATGAAACTGAGCAAATCTCGATGGAGCAGTGGTTCGCCACCTGTAATTCGAATTTTGGTGATACCGGAATGTCTAACCAGCAATGAGACTAATTTGAGCAGGTCTGAACTGGAGAGCGCATTAGGATCTGGAGTATGATCCTTGATACTCGTGACACAATAGGTGCAGGCCATGTTGCAGGATTCCCCTAGGGAAACACGCAACTTGTTTATATTTCGACCGAAGCTGTCGAGCATGTGGGAATCTCCTTTCCAAGCATGGGAGGCAATTCTGTTTCCGGAATCACCCATCGTCTTGAAGGCCATTGCCGAAACCTTAGGCCACCAAGATCGGAGACAGTATTAGTAAGATTAAAAAAACTTTATCGAAAGACGTTAGGAAAAGTACTCCAAAAAAGCAAGCATGGCCTCTCCTAAACAGTCATTCCCATTTGGAAGAGAGGCATGTAAAGGGCCAGGAGAAGAGCTAGGACCATCAGCGCAACGAGTACCATGAAGAAAGGCTGTAGAAAAGCCTGCAATCGCTGACGATCTCGTTGGATTTGCTGAAGTTGGTGATCGGCGATTCTCTGAAAAGCATAGGCGATTTGTTCACTGGATTCCCCAAGATCCAGTAACCGGAGTTGTTCGGGGTTTAAGAAACTTGCTTCCTGATAAGCTTGATAAAGCTTTCTGCCTTGCAGGAGTGACTGCTGGATTCTGAGCTGCCTGGAAAGCAGATTCTTGGGAAGAAGAGGTGAAGCCAACTCAAGCGCTTCCAATAACGGTAGTTCGACCTTCGTCATCAGTGCCAAAGCTTGTGAATATAGCTGAATTTGTACGGTTTGCTGAAGCCTTCCCAGCCATGGGAGCCAGTTCAAAATTTGGCTGATCGAAATTTTGCGATGAACTGAAATGGTGATTAGAGCAACGGTGAGTAGGCTTGCAAGCCAAGGAAGAGGTTGTAAACGCAAGCTGTCACTGAGTTGAAGAAGAGAAGCAGAGAGCCAGAAAAGTTCGTCTCCTTGGGCAAGGTAAAGTCTACGGAACAAGGGAACCAACAAGATCGTTGTGGCCAGAAAAATAGCTAACGCAAATCCGGCTATGGTCAATGGATATCGAAGCAATTGCCAGCGCTCTTGTCTTTCCTGCTCCTGCAAGACATAAAGTTGTTGAAGAGCCCTCAAAATGGTTGGCAGTTGATCCGAATTTTCAGCAACGGCTAGCAGTCGAGTGAACAAATCCGGAAAGCCTTGTGCGATCTGAAAGGACTCCTGTAGCGAATTTCCGGATTCAAGATGCCGAAGCGCATTGTGCAGCCGAAACTTGTTGGTAGGATCACTTTGAGAACGAATTAGAAAGCGTAAGCAATCTTTGAGGGGCAGTCCTGAGTCTGCTAGCTGCTTCCATTGACCAGTCATCTCAGCCAGCCACGCTACGCTAAGCGGCTTCTGTAGTTGGGCTGGCTCTACCGGATTGATTTGCAGCTGGAAAAATCCCTGATGATGTAGTTGTTGATGTATCTGCTCAAGGCCACCAGCCTCAATCAGAATTCCTTCACAAGGCTGTCCTTCGCTGTTGATCCCTTGCCAGAAAACGTGCAATCTCTGCATGACCTAAAGGTTTTAGAACTTGGTAGGACTTGTCATGGGAGTAAGTTGCTGTTACCCATCAAAGCGTGAGTAAATCATTGAGAAGTAGAGATGTTGAAACTATTCCCCACGGTGTCAGATGTGTCCAGGTTCAGATATTCCAGAAATTTCGGTTTCTTCTTCAGATAATTATCGCTCTCCTTTTCATCCAGAAGCAGTAACTTCCGTTTCTGCCGCCCCTCCCCCAATCCCAACGGATCTGCAAATTTCTTCTCCAAATGAAGAAAATGCAAAGGCTGTAACAGTTCGAGCCTACGGATTGTTAGGATACACACGCAGCATTGATCTGCATTTTGAAATCAATGCCTTACACCCAGAGCGGATTTTTTATTTTGAGGGGAAACGCTACAAGATAGCGTCAGTGGTTGAGATGGGAGAGGGACAACTGGCAATCAATGCCGTTTCGATCGAATACCGAACTTGAAGCTACTCATTAGACATTTCACTCAACCGATGCCGAGCTTGTGCTTGCCAATAAGGAATAGAGCTTTCCTGTAGGTAGCGTTCATAGGCTTCTTGGGCAGGGGGATAATTCCCTTGCATCTGAAAGAGATAGCCCAGTAGAAAGTGTCCGAACGGATACTGCCCGGGAAATTCTCTGATCAGTTCCTGAAGATCTCGAATCCCACCTTCATACTCTGTACGATCCGGTCTGTAATCCTGAATGCTTGCGTAAGAATCGAGAGAATCCTGCAGTTCTCCCAAGCGTAGATAGGTGATCCCAAGGTTCATCCGAACGTAATTGAGACTTGGCGCCAATTGCAGTGCCTGTTCTCCGTACTCTATAGCCTTTTCATATTCTGCTAATAAATAATAGCCCCAGCCGAGATTGCCAAATAAGTAGGGATTGCTGCTGTAGGGAGCTGCTTGTTCATATGCTTCTACTGACTTACGCACAAGCGGAAGGTCGTAGCGTGCCAACCCATCAGGCTGAAGTTCATATCCTTGATAATAGTAGGTAGTCCCTAATTCCTGATAAATCTGACCCCGCCTAGCCGCAGATTCTTCTGTCTCTAATCCTTGCTCCAGAATAGCTATCGCGTCCTCAAAAGCTCTGGAGTTAAACAGCCCCTTGGCAACTACGATGTGGTAATTCAGACCACTCAATCCATCTCCGTAGAGTTCATTTTCATAGTCTTGAAGCCACTTAGCCAATTCATCCTTAGCAGACTTTTCATCTGTTTCTTCTCCTAGCAATTTGGCGATAGTGTCTTGAAGCATCGGAACCAACTGGTCTCCCTGCACATAAAGATCTGAACTACGCCAGGATGGTCGACCCGTATCCCAGAAGGAGTCCCAGGCGCTTCGATTTTGTTGCTGGTTACTCATCGCCTGCATAAATTGAAACAGGTCAAAGGGTCTGGGGAAGGTAGTGAATAAAAGTGTGTAGAATATTGTGAGAACCCCCATCGTCGCTAGTACAGGAGGCCACCACCGACGAAGGAGAGTAACTAGAGATAATTCATTTGGTGGAACTTGTGGAGGAGTACCAACTTCACGCCAAATTGCAGAAGCTTGAAGAGGGCGTCCGGCTGCGTGAAGTAAGTTGCCTAGGTGGTAGAGCCATTTACGTTCATCGGCCTCACTTAGTTCTTTTGCTTGGACCAACGCGCGCGCTTCCTCATCGTTGCCCGACTCCACAAGTCTTGCTAATTCAAAACCTAGTTGTGAGGAAGATTCTGGCATTACGGTGCAATCTCATGTGCGGCACACCACTCTTCATAGCTCATTTGTGCTTGGTGGGCTTTGTGTTGTCGATGTCGCAGCAATCCGTAGTAGGTCAAAAAATAGCTGCCAATTGCAATTGGGAAAGCATAAAACAGGCTCCCCAGCATCATTGGTTCCCCCAATTCAATCAGTAAGTACTCTGCTCCTGAAACGATCGAACCCCATACACTCTCCATGCCGAGGATTTCGGTCAGGCGATTCTCAAAAGTCGCATAGGTTAACTGCTCTTTGCCCTGTACCCAGCAGCCTGTTGCGAGAAAACCATAGTACATTGGTACCATCGTCAATGGATTACTGATCCAAACCATCGCAACACTGACAGGCAGATTAAATCTGAAATTCAAAAGATAACGGCAAAAACCCCAAACCAATGCCGCCAGGTACATTTGTATTCCCACCGTGGGTGTGAATCCCAGAAACATTCCGATTCCTACCCCCCAACTGACTTGACTGACTGAGGCCATGCTATGCAGAACAGGATGGATCAGCCTTTTGTTGATCAGATCGATAAAATATTTCATCCCCAGTAGACCTGGCTGTGCTTAACTTTTGAAAATTTTATTGATGCGTTCATCTAGGGAGAAACTTTCATAATTTTTTAAAACTTGTTTCAGACAAACCTGTAAGTCGCTTTTACCAAACTCGATCATTCTTGGGTCGAGTGGCCCAATCATCAGTTTCAGGAGAGCACAGTTGACAAAGGTGGGAAAGAGACAATCTTTGGAAAGATCATTTCTACGATCAAATCACAAAAATTGTAAAAAATTAATGGATTGATCTCAAGGAGAAGGCAGAGATATCTTTGATTCCTTTCAGGTTTGACAGTAGATGTCTTTGATCAATTCGAATAGTTCCAAGATTCGATCATTGGCAATCCGATAGAAGGAGAAGTTGGCTTCACGCCGTGATGTTACAATATCTCTGGAACGAAGAAGTGAGAGGTGTTGTGATAGTGTGGTTTGTTTCAAGCCCGTGTAGTATTCCAAATCCTGAACTGTTTGCTCACCTGTGCGCAGTGCACACAGAATCTTGAGGCGAGCTGGGTGGGCCAAAACTTTCAGACTTCGAGTGGCCTGATCAATATTTCGCTCTTGTGAACCAAAGAGCTGGTTGAGTTCGTCCCGTAAAGCTTCAGCGCGAGATGAGTAGGTAGTCGTTTCCAATGTCTCTCCTCAATGAATGTCCGATGGGGTGCCCCGAATAAAGAGACACTGTAGAAAGCTTTTCTGAATTTTTGAAATGTCTTTATAGCATGCATGCAGCAGGATAGAAAGTAAACTATTTGA
>CAJXNF010000070.1 GCA_913056375.1 uncultured Pseudomonadota bacterium
AGAAGGTCTCGATCATCTCGCTAACTGGTACCAGGCTCGTTTCGTCAATGCTTAAGTGAACTCCCAATTTATCTCGAAGAACTACTGAAATTTCAGCAAGGGAGACATTGCCTGCTCTTTCACCGAGGCAGTTCATTGTGCAGTGCAGGTTACGAATCCCAGCTTTCACTGCGTATAGGCAGTTGGCGGTGGCTAAGCCATAGTCGTTATGAGGATGAAAATCGATAGTCGCCCATGGGAATCGCGAGGTCATGTCTTTCAAGCTATCAAAGACTTCCTCTGGAGATAGCACTCCGAGGGTGTCTGGGAGCATAATGTGCTTGATATCCAATCCTTCCAAGTGTCCCATTAGGTTATAGACATACTCTGGCTTATCTCGATAACCATTTGACCAATCCTCGAGATATATATTGACCTGCAAGCCTCTACTTTGGGCGTATTCGACTGTTAGGCGTATGTCTGCAGCGTGTTCTTCAAGTGTTTTCCGAAGCTGATTCTTGCAGTGATTTTCACTTCCCTTGGTTAGCAGATTCAGTACTCTTGCACCTGAGTCGAAAATCCAGTCGACACTTCTCTTGTGATCACAAAAACCAAGCACTTCAACACGATCCAGAAATCCTTGGTCGCTTGCCCAATCTGCTATATTTTGAACAGCTTCTTGTTCTCCCTGTGAAATCCTCGCTGAAGCGATTTCCAGCCTATCAACCCCAACTCTCTGAAGCAGAGCCTTTGCTATATTCATCTTCTCAGCAGGTGTAAACGAGACTCCTTGGGTCTGCTCACCATCACGAAGAGTTGTGTCCATTAAAGAAATATGTTCACCAGCGAGATCCATTGCTTCATCCTCCTAAGAAATTCTGAAAAATCAGACTTTACCACGCTCTTACTATGTGTGGCAACCGCTCTTTAAATTTTTACTCAATCTTCCTCTTCTTGCTTGAGGGTCTGAAATTCCAAGCCCTTGAATTCCCAATGAGCAGAGGGTTCCTGTACCAAGGCAAGTACGACCTCAAAGATCTGGACCTCATCATCTTGATTTACTCTGAAACGAACTCTGGAATCTTCTGCATCTTCCCTGAAATCAAGATGTAATTCTGGCTCTTCCAATTCAAGTCCCGCAGCCTTCAATTCTAGGTATCTTGAATCTTCCTTGACTACCTCATAGGCCACTTGAAAAGCTGAGGTCTTACGCATGTTTGGTTGCTGCAGACCCAAGGCAATGACAAAGAAACCAAAGAACAACAGGTTTGAAAGCAGCAGGCGGCGCATGGGGCGCATCGCATCTGGATTATCAATGACTACCGTTCCTGCTAAACGATCTCCCAAGCGCCTTCCGTAGGGATCTCGAAAGATTTCCCAAGCTTCCCAAGGCAGGATGAATAAGCTCAAATTCCGTTTGAATAGTCGGTCTTTCGGCACTCTCTCATTAAGATTTTCAATCTTACGCAAGCACATGCCCAACATGCGTTTCCCAGGGCTGCCGTTCTGTGAAAGATCTCTAAAAACTAAAAAGAGCATAGCCCCACCGTAGAACCAAGTGAGGTCCAACCAGCTACGAGCCTGCTGCTTAAGATCCCAGTGTTCCTGCCGAAAAAGGCTGTCGAGAGTATTGAGAATAAGGATGATCAGGACAAGATCTATCAGGAGTCCAAAGAGTCGCTTCCCTTGGGAAGATGCCCTGAGGCGGGAAGGAGCGTCGGAATGAACCGCAGAAGGGTTTTCCGAATCAACGGTGGAAGATTCCTCCGTCATGGCAAGCGAGATTCTACTTTTTTGAGGCGGTCAAAGAGTTCTTCGAGTCGGTGAATCAATGCCTGAGTTTTGCGCCACTGAGAAACTGGTCTGGACGGCATTCCCCCCACTACCTCCTTATCGGCGATATTGCTGGTAATCACCGACCGCGCAACTGCCGTCACATGATTACCAACCTGAACATTATCTCGAATTCCGGTTTGCCCACCCATGATTAGATGATGCCCTATGGTCGCACTCCCGCCTATGGCTGATTGGGCAGAGATCAGAGCATGCTCCCCAATCACAACATTGTGAGCAATCTGAACCTGATTATCAATTTTGCTTCCTGCCTTGATGACAGTGTCGGTAAATCGGGCTCGATCCACCGTAGTATTAGCGCCAATTTCAACATCATCTTCAATCACCACTCGGCCTACTTGTGGAATTTTCTGATTGACACCTTCTCTCTGAAAATAACCGTGTCCATCTGCCCCAATCACTGATCCACTCTGGAGGATCACCCGATCACCAATGATACAGTCTTCCTGAACCACAGCTTTTGGAAAAATTTCACAATGCTCCCCAATCACGGCATCCGTCATCAAAACACAGCCAGCATGTATAATGCTGCCTGATCCGATTCGAACCCCATCATAGAGTACCACTTGCGGACCCACCCACACATTTTCTCCAAGTTGAACATTTTCGCCCAAGGACGCTGTGGGATGTACTTGGCCTTCTGGATGTTGCGTAGGATGCAACAAAGCTGTTGCCTTGACATGAGCTGCCAGCGGATCGTGGGCAAACAGAAAATTTCGACCCTCAGCGTTGGTGCCTGCTGGAACGATCACAGCGATCTCATCCCCACTGATTTCTTCTTCATGATGCTGTTTTCGATGAATTCCTCTAGGAGTAGGGACACTGCTCAATCCGCTAGCAGAAGCCAAATAAGCTACCCCACCAGGTCTCAGTTGATCCAGCCCACAGGCATGAGTTAATTTCAGGGAGGGTTCACCGCTAAAGGGTAAATCTAGCTGACGAGCCAGTTCTTCAAGCGTGTATGTTTTCCGAATGCGTTTCATTAACCAAAAAGAGCAAAGCGATGAGCAAGAGGTCGAACACTGACGGACTGCCCAGATCGTAAAGGTTGGGAATCTTCTGGCATGTGAATCAGTGAGTTAGCCTGTGCTATTGAGGCGATACTGAAGGAACCTTGTTGAGGTACAGGACGAACCCAATCAATACCATCTTGATGGTACCAGTGGGCTCTTAAAAGTTGTAGTCTCTCTGAGGTTTCATCAAAATCCTCAGTGATTTTTGCGGATCTCATCGGCACTTCCAGTTGTTGATGACCTAGACACTTGCGGAGGTAGGGCCTGACCAATTCTTCAAAAAGAACGAACGTTGAAGCTGGATTACCAGGCAAGCCGAAAACCTTGGTGTCTCCAAGCTGTCCAAAGAAAAGAGGCTTGCCAGGTTTGATTTTAACCCGCCAGAAAATTTCTTCGACTCCTAACTCTTTTAGAGCAGGCTTAACAAAATCTGAGTCCCCAACCGAGACCCCACCTGATATCAACAAGGCATCCGCCTTCAGCGCCTCGTCAAGAACTTTGATTGTACCTTCCAAGTCATCAACCACCCGGTGCAGTCTAGTTACCTCACAAGCCTCTGTTTGGAGCAGAGCTTCAAGCAAAAAACTGTTTGCCTCACGAATTTGACCTGGTCCGGGTTTGATGGTTGGATCAACCAGTTCTGTTCCCGTAGACAAAATGTTTATCTTCAGCCTTCTGTGCAAAGGGACTTCAACCAGACCTTGGGCTGCCAGCAGGGCAAGATGTGTTGGGGCAATCGTTGTTCCGACTGGAAACAGAGGGTCTCCAATGGACATATCTCGACCTCTGCGACGAAGGTTATTCCCGCTTTTTGTGGGATGCGAGAAATAAACTTGGTCCTCTTTTCTCACAACTTGTTCGCGCATTACGACAGCATCTGCACCTAGAGGTAAGGGCGCTCCCGTGGCAACTTGAACGCATTCTCCTTCCTGAAGAGAGATCGTGTCTAATCGACCAGCGAAAATGTATTCCTGGCATCTTAAAACTACTGGGGTTTCTTCAGTAGCTTTAGCGATTTCATTCAATTTTACTGCGTAGCCATCCACTGCTGAATTATCGAAAGGAGGCTGATCTTCTAGGGCGACAAGATCTTCAGCTAGGGCTCTTCCGACTGCGTTTCTAAAATCAACTTTTTCTAATTCTTGGGCTCGAGCATGCGCAAGAATGGTGACTTTGGCTTCTTCGTAAGTTAGCATAATTTAATTAATTTGTTGGACAACCAATCCGGGTCCAAAGCACTATCCATTCCAAGAAAAATAGGTTCAAACATGGTGGCTTTTCTGAAGAATTACGTAGATGTCCTGAAGAATATGCACGAACATCATCGGCTCTACTTCTTCATTCACGCGTTCATGTTGATCTCAGCCTTTTTGATGTTTCTAATCGTCATCTTCAGCATGATTTGAAAAACCCTTGCCTTTCCATCCTTCTGAATGAATCTATATAAATTCATAAGAATCACTGCGAGCTTCCCATCAATGGTGCATCCAGTCAAAGAGACCTGAATATAGTCGTTGAATCCTCAGGAAACCCCAAGTCATCAGCACAGCTCCGACTGGAGCCAAACCCAGCAAATAGGGAATAGACTGCAGTTGGACAGAGCGTAACCCCCAAAACCAGCAGATCAATCCTAGAATCACCAGAAAGCCCCACCCACAAAGTTTCAACTCCCAGAGACGTGGCATCTCAGGTAACTTCTTGTTCCTACGGAAATAGGCCCTCTGTTGGGGAACCTTCAAAAAATCGAAATAGAGCCAATAAGCTATCAAGGCCACAGGTCCAAAAATTCCGAGACTATCACTGATCCAATGATGAGCCGTCATGGAGCGGGCTACTGCCATGCCTATCGCAAGCAGAACACAGCCTACTGCCCACAAGATCGCTAATTGTGGCTTACGGTACTTGTAGTCCGTCAACCAAATTAAAGAGAGGAGCATCGGCACAAGGACCACCGCGGTATGCCCACTCGGGAAACTTCCCCTGTATATTCCTTCTGCGATGTAATGTGGTCCAAATTCATACCATTCACTAAACGGCCATTGCTTGTCCCAGACAAGATGTGGGCGAGCCCTACCAATGATCCATTTGAGGCAGTGAACAAACCCCAATCCTCCTGCCAGGGTGGTGGTAATGATGAACCCCAAAAAGGGACGCCACTCTTGCAGGCGCTCTGTTGCGTTGGATTTCCAAGCTCTGAAGTAGAGTAAGAAACTAGCTAGGACAAACAAAATAGCAGGATCACTTCCTCCCGGCAAAGAGCCCTCAAAGAGGGTGCGACCCATCAACTCTCCGAAAAGCTCAGACCGATTTTCTCGTAACCACCGAGTCCACTCCTGATCAAACTGACCCAGGTAGCTCAGCCAAGTTAGACTGAGCAAGGTCAACAGAAGATAGAATTTATATTTCTGCCAGAACAGTTCAGCAGGACTGGGTGGTGGAAGAGGAGAGAGTGGCACGAATCCGAATGATTATTTTGGATCTTGTAACAACTTGAGCAAACTAGACGTATCCCAGCGTCCTCCACCCAAAGCTTGAACGCCAGAGTAAAACTGATCGATCATCGCGGTTCCAGGCAACTGAGCACCGTTTTGCCGGGCTTCATTGAGCACAATCCCCAAATCCTTTCGCATCCAATCCACGGCAAAACCGAATTCGAATTCATCTGCCACCATGGTCTTGTGCCGATTTTCCATTTGCCATGATTGGGCGGCTCCTTTTGAAATCACCTCGATCACAGCCAACGGATCTAACCCTGCTCGCTGGGCGAAATGAATAGCTTCTGCTAAGGATTGAACTACCCCTGCGACACAAATCTGATTGACCATCTTCGTTAGTTGACCACAACCAACTTCTCCAAGTCGTTTGACCGATCGTGCATAGGCTTGAATGACCGGCTCTGCTCGATCATAGTTTGTTTGATCTCCACCACACATCACGGTCAGAATCCCGTTTTCAGCACCACTTTGGCCCCCAGAAATTGGAGCATCCACAAATCCGACTCCCAAGGAAGCTCCAACACCCGCCAGTTCCCTCGCTACAATCGCTGAAGTGGTCGTGTGATCAACCAGTAGGGTTCCTTTGTCCATACTTCGGAAGGCTCCCTGCTCTCCATTTACCACCTGACGGAGGTCGTCGTCATTGCCAACACAGGTAAACACAATTTCAGCACCTTTTGCGGCTTCTGACGGAGTACTTGCACTTGTTCCACCATGTTGCTGAACCCACTTTGCAGCTTTTTCTGCCGTACGATTATAAACACATACCTCGTGACCAGCTTTCACTAGATAACCGGCCATCGGATAGCCCATCACGCCCAATCCCAAAAAACTTACTTTCATCTCAAACTCCATATCTGTTTGGCGATAATCCCCCACCACGACTTCGAGATGGGCTGAATCCATTCATCTTGTCACATCAAATGCTGTGGGTCGATATCTAGAATAATGTTTTCTTCTCGACCACAGATCAAGGGTTCTGGACCAAGAAGTGATTTTTCAAAAATTTTTCGAATCAATCCTGCAGAGGAAGCCTTAATCAACACCTGCCACCGAAAGCGATGGTTGATGCGTCGAATCGGTGCTTCGGCTGGTCCCTGACAGATTACTTGCCCTTGCCCGTTTGATCTTAAATTTTGCCGCAGAGACAAGGCAAGGTCCTTTGCTCGATGCTCATCACGAGAAACACAGAGCACACTAGCGAGGCTCATAAATGGAGGCTGCCTGAATCTTTCTCGAAGGGGTAACTCCTGATTTACAAAAGATGCGTAATCCTGCAGTTGAGCGGTTAGCAAACTGTGATGATGAGGATTGTTTGTCTGAATCAACACCCGCCCAGGCTTTTCACCACGCCCGGCTCTGCCAGCAACTTGAGTGAGTAGTTGGAATGTCCTCTCTGCTGAGCGAAAATCTGGCAAATTCAGTCCCAAATCGGCCAAAAGCACTCCGACTAAAGTTACGTTCGGAAAGTCATGTCCCTTGGTAACCAGTTGAGTACCAATCACGATGTCGACTTCATGACTTTGAATTTTCTGCTGCATTTCGCTCAATGCATGCTTTCCATGGAGTGTATCACGATCCATCCTGAGCAGCCGGGCATCAGGGAAAACGACCCGCAGATCTTGCTCAATCTGCTCAGTACCGGTGCCCACCAATCGCATGGCCGTCTGCGTTCCACAATTCGGACAAATCTTGGGAAACTTTTGGTTGTGATCACATTGGTGGCAGCAAAGTTTTTCGCTGCTCTGATGATACACCAAGCTCAAACTACAGGCATCGCAATTAATCGTATTCTCACATTCTGGACACTGAACGACTGGAGCATATCCTCGACGATTCAGAAAGAGAATTGCCTGTTCTTTTTTCTGAAGGCAGATCCGTAGAGCCTCAACAAGTTCCTTTGTGAAGAAGTAGCAACCAGACTGGCGAGGCTGTTGGCGCAGATCGAGAAGCTCCACCTCAGGAAGTTTTGCTCCAGTCAGAGCTCTGGATGGCAGCTCCAGCAGATGGTACTTTCCTGTTCTGCTGTTTTGCCATGATTCAATTGACGGAGTTGCTGAACCCAAGATGACCGTTGTTTTTTCCTGAAACGCTCGATAAACAGCAACATCACGACCTTGATAACGTGGGGACTCACCTTGCTTGTAAGATTGGTCATGCTCTTCATCGATGACGACTAGCCCAAGGTTCTGGAGAGGCGCAAAAATCGCGCTTCGAGCACCAATTGCGATTTTCGCCTGTCCCAATTGAATACGTGACCACTCATCAAATCGTTCTCCATCATCCATTCCACTGTGAAGAACAGCCACAAGATCCCCAAATCTTTCACGAAAGCGGTTGACCAATTGTGGCGTTAGGGAAATTTCAGGAACAAGCACCAAGGCTGTCTTTTCCAGTTCAAGGCATTTTCTGACAGCGTGAAGGTAGACCTCTGTCTTCCCACTTCCCGTCACACCATGAAGGAGAAAGGCTTTGTATTCTTTGGAGTCCAGACTTTGTTCAATCAGTGTCCAAACATTTTGCTGATCCACCGAAAGTTTTTGAAAGTCCGTAGGAACTGGTAGACCTTGTGGCAAAAATCTTCTGAAAACTCGTTCTTCAAAAGTTTCGACAACTTGCTCCTCGACCAGTTGCTTCAATAAAGAAGCCGGAGCTTTGATTTCATCACGCAGGTTGAGCCAAGGTACTGAGTCACGCTCTAGCAATATTTCTAGTAAGCGCTGACGTTTAGTTTTCTTGCGGCTTGATTTGCCTGGCTTATCAGAAGGACTGTTTTTAAGCCTGACCCAGCGTTCTGTCTTAATCTTAGCTCGTTGCTGCACAAGATGACGCTGCACTTTAAGCACTCCGCTATCGAGCCAAGACTGTCGGATTTCTTCATCGGCTGCAGAGGGGTTCAATTCTTTCCATTCTTGGTCTGTCCAGCGCTCCCTGTTTAGCAAACCAGCAAATTTTTCTAGTGGCTTTGATTCCTGGTCTGGTCTTGAGGAGCCCCAGGAATATTCACTTTGCAAATGAACTCCCAAGCCTCCCGGCAAAGCAGCCTGCAAGACCTCTCCCCACCCACAGAAATAGTATTCTGCAACCCACCTGGTTAGATCCAAGAGATCTCTGTTGATGATCGGATGCTCATCCAGCAACGCTAAGATCTGTCGGACACTTTCAAATTCAGATTTTTCTTTGATGCCAACGATCAAACCACACTTTTTTTGACGTCGAAAAGGGACCAAAACCCGTTGTCCTAATTTGGGCCCATTCCACCCAGCAGGCCACTGATAGTCAAAGACTTGTCGAAGAGGAATAACGAGAGCAATTTCTACGAACACGAGGGTGAATTCTTAGGAGATTGTAAAATTGGAGATTGAAACTTCCCTTGGAATGAACGATTGCAAACAGTGAACGAACAAATACCACCACCTATTTTGAGGCTTGGGACTTTCCAAAAGCAAGTGTTCATCCTTGCAATGAATTATTGATAAAAAGATCAGGAGACACACATGAGCCAGCACTTCAATCTACAAATCCCCGGTGCACAAAGCGATGATGGCCAAATTGAGGTTACCGCTCCCTATGATGGGACTTTGATTGCCACCGTCACTGCAGCGGATGCTGATGCAGTAGAGTTAGCCCTTTCCACCGCAGATCGATTGTACCGAGATCGCGATCTCTGGCTAAAGCCCGCCAAACGTATGGAAATTCTTGAAAAAACCGCTTCTATCATGTCAGAAAGAGCAGAGGAATTAGCCGTCGAAGCTGCCCGGGAAGGTGGTAAACCGTTGATTGACTCCAGGGCAGAAGTAGCAAGGGCAATTGATGGGGTGAGAAACTGCATTGAGGTTCTGAGAACTCAGGCAGGGGAGGAAATCCCAATGAATCTGAATCCAGCTTCAGAGGGCAAGTTCGCTGTAACGAGACACGAACCCATTGGTATCGTCGTAGCAGTCAGTGCCTTCAACCATCCACTGAACTTGATTGTACACCAGGTCGGACCTGCTGTAGCAACAGGATGTCCAGTGATCATAAAACCTGCAGAGGACACACCCCTTTCCTGCTTCCGTTTCATCAACATCCTTCGGGAGGCTGGGTTACCTGAAGAATGGTGCCAATCACTGATCGTTAAAAATTTAGAAAATGCCACTAAATTGGTCACTGATTCCCGTGTCGCCTTCTTCTCCTTCATTGGTAGCGCTCGTGTGGGCTGGTCACTACGATCTCAAGTTGCACCGGGAACACGCTGTGCCCTTGAACACGGTGGCGCAGCCCCTGTTGTAGTTGCCGCTGATGCAGATTTAGAGCGATTGGTGCCCTCACTGACGAAGGGGGGATTCTATCACGCTGGGCAAGTGTGCGTATCAGTACAAAGAGTATTTGCTGATAGCATCATTGCTCGAGAAGTAGCTCAAAAAACAGCAGAAGAAGCCAAAAAGTTAATCGTTGGAGACCCCACAGACGCAGCCACTGAAGTAGGTCCGCTGATTCGACATCGAGAGACCGATCGGGTAGAGGCTTGGGTCAATGAGGCAGTAGCGGCTGGCGCAGAAGTGCTCTGTGGCGGGAAGCGGATTTCAGATTCATGTTTTGAAGCCACCGTCCTGCTGAATCCACCAAGTGACTGCAAAGTCAGCCAGGCAGAGATCTTTGGACCAGTAGTCTGCGTCTACAGCGTTGAGAATGTAGATGCTGCAATCGCTAGGGCCAATGACGTTCCCTTTTCCTTTCAGGCCTCTGTCTTCACGAGAAGCATTGACACAGCAATGCGTGCCTACAGCCGTC
>CAJXNF010000071.1 GCA_913056375.1 uncultured Pseudomonadota bacterium
AAAAAATTTTGGAGTTGTCAAAAAATAAATTATGCAGTATGCAACTAGATGATGGTAGTTTTCCTATCCAGCAATTGATCTCTGGTGAAGGGGGCAGAGTTATAGAAGCGACGAATGGGTTATTTTCAACTTGTGAGGTACTTTTAGCTGCTGGAGCCAAAAGTATTGTCGCTTCGGGGGGTGACGCTTGGTGGCGAGCTGGATGGCATTTGATGGGTACTGCCCGGATGGGAACAGATCCAGAAAACTCTGTTGTCAATGATTGGGGGCAGTGCCATGATGTGAAGAACCTCTTTATTGTCGATGGAAGCATCTTTGTCACCTCAGCTGCGGTTAATCCAACTCCTACGATCCAAGCACTCGCACTCTACATCGGAGACAGCATCAAAAAGAATCGGAATTCTCTTTTTTGCTAGAAACTCTAAAGTCCATCCAATGACAAACTGAATATTCAACAGCAAATTACCTACAGCAAGGGCTACGTCGAAATCCCTGACCGGCCTGGTCATGGGGTTGAGCCAAACCTTGAATTCATCAAGCGTTTTGAAATCTGAGTCCCAACGAAACTAGTCTGAAGCAAAAGAAAAATAACCTAAGATTTTAGAAATTAAATATTTGTTTAATAAAATATTTTAATAGACTCAGCTAGTTTTTCGACTTTTGGTGAATAGTCTTTCGCCTTGACAAAACAACACCAAATCCGCAAATTCTGGCCCACGAAAAAGCAAGGCCGTTTCGATGCTTTGCTTTGTGAGCAAGGCGCTGCCTTGTTGATCTGAGAACCCTTAATCAGGAGGAAGCCATCCCTGACGGATCCTTGTGTCGAATCGAGTACATACATTCAATGCAACAGAGGAGTTCATGAAGATTTCCAAACTATCGATTGCTTTGTTGGCGATCACGACTGCCTTTACGATGTTGACGACCTCGCTCTTCGCGGGAGGTCATTCGCTAGCCAAGGTGCCTCGAGAGCAGACCCTAGTGCTAGGATGGAGTATCACCTCGCCGATTGGGGTGACGAATCCCTTTGCATCTACTGGATATACCCATCAGGAGGCCAACAACCTGATGTGGGAAGGCCTATCCTACTTCGGTATTTTCAATGATGAAGAAATTCCGTGGTTGGCTGACAGCATGGAGTACACAAAGAGTGACTACACACAGCTGACCATCAAGCTCAACGCAATGGCCCAGTGGAGTGATGGAACTCCTGTCACTTCCAAGGATGTGGTCTTCACCTTTGAGAGCCAGAAGAACAATAACAAGCTGCCCTATCACGCTAATTTCAAGCAGTTCGTGGACAAGGTTACCGCGGTAGATGACAAAACCGTAGTGGTTGACTTCAAGATGCCAGCACCCAGATTCAAGTTCCAGGTGTTGACGCTGAAGTTCGACACAGGCATTCCAATTGTGCCTGCACACGTTCTCTCTAAGGTAGATAACGTCAATGAATACGAAGGTGGCAACGACATGCCACATTCTGGTCCCTACAACCTCGTGTTGTGGGATGCAAATCAGAAGATCTACGATCTGAATACCGATTGGTGGGCAGTCAAGGCCGGCCGCATCAGCATGCCAGAAGTCAAGCGTGTCGTGATGTTCAACATCGGTGGCCAGGTAGGTCAGGGAATGGACGTGGTCGCCCAGCGTGTCGTGAACAACGAATTCGACGCTACCTTGGATATGCGCAGTTCTGTGATTGGCAACATCCTGCGTCAGAATTCCAAGGTGACCACCCACTCGGCAGACAAGCCTCCTTACGGATACCTGGACTGGTGGCCAAATTCACTCTGGGTCAATACCCAGCTTGAACCCTACAGCGATGCGAGGGTCCGTCGTGCGATGAGCTTGTTGATCAACCGCGAGTTGATTAATGAGATTATCTACGAAGGGGCTGGCATTGCGACAATTTATCCCTTCCCACTCTATCCAGGACTGGAGAAGTTCGCTAACAGCGCAGCGGTCAAGAAATTGGAAGCTGAGCTGCAGCCTGGACTCTATGATCCAGACAAGAGCGCTGAGTTGATGAAGGCAGCCGGATTCACCATGAACGGTGATGATTTGTGGGAGAAGGACGGCAAGACCGTAGGTGCTGTGATTAACGGATTCGAGGGAATTCACAGTGACATCGTTCCGGTCTTGGTGGAAATGTTGCGCAATGGTGGAATTGACGCGGACATCAACTTTGGTACGGATGCTTACCAGAACATGGCTGATGGTAAAGCTGGACTGTATATGTTCGGCCACGGTGCGAGCTTGAAAGATCCTTACACTGCTTTGGAGCTCTTTCATAGCCGCTACAGCGCAGCTTTAGGGACCACTGCCGGTTCTAACCGCTTCTCTCGCTACTCCAATCCGGAGTACGACAAGTTATTGGATGAGATGGCTCCTTTGGGAGGCGACGATCCAAGATTCCAGGAATTGGCAGCACAAGCGCTGGGAATTTACTGGAGAGATCAGATTGACATCCCAGTCATTCAATGGCTCCACCGGATTCCCTACAACCAGACCTACTGGACGAATTGGCCAACGATCGCCAATCCGAGCCTGGGTATGAATGGTGCCTTCTGGGCGCATACCGGCATGCTGGTTGTTTCTACATTGAAATCCGCTAAATAACTACCTTCCAAGCGCCTCCGTTCTGGGGGCGCACTAGAGTCTCATGTTTGTTATCAAACGACTGTTATTCGTTCTGCTAGTGGTGTGGTCTGCCTCCACGATCACCTTCTTTATTCCTCGGATCTCCGACATCAATCCGATTCGGGAGCGCTTTGCAGAACTAGCTCGATTAGGTGGCTTCTCCGCTGGTGAGCTGGAGAAGATCGTTGAATCTTATTCCAAGGCCTTTGGTCTGGATAAACCTCTGATGCAGCAATATTTCGATTACATCGGAGGAGTGATGACTCTGGACTTCGGAGTCTCACTGAACAAGTTTCCTAAGACTGTCCTCATGTTGATTGCCGAGTCCTTACCATGGACGATCGGCCTGATCCTCGTTACTACGATACTTTCTTTTGTGATCGGAAATCTCGTAGGGGCCCTAGCAGCCTGGCCGCTTTCTCCCAAATGGGTTCGCGGTGTCTCGACCAGCTTTATTTTATTTCAAGGGGTTCCTCCGGTCCTGTTGGCGATATTACTGATCTTTTTTGTAGCGTTTAAACTCAATATCCTGCCAATCGCAGGTGCCTATTCGATCGGGACCGTCCCTGATTTCACCTTTGAATTTTTATTGGATGTGGCGAGGCATCAGATCTTGCCCGGCATCGCCCTCATCTTCGGGTCCCTCGGAACGTGGGTGCTCTCGATGAGGGGGATGGGAATCACGATTCAGGGTGAAGACTATGTGATCTTTGCAGAACACAAAGGGTTGAGTTCCTACACGATCTTCAAGGACTATTACCTGAGAAACGCCCTGTTGCCCCAGGTCACCGCCCTCGCCTTGGCGCTGGGTAATGTGATTACCTCCGCGATCGTCGTAGAGACCATCTTCGGTCTGCCAGGACTTGGTTTTGTATTGATTACAGCGATTCGCTCCAATGATTTTTTGGTGATCTACGGGATTGTCCTGTTCATCACGATTGCCGTGGCGGTGCTAATGGCCCTGGTTGAGTTGCTCTATCCCTTGCTGGATCCACGTGTGCGACAAGGGCAAGAATGATTAACTACTTCAAGCGAAACATCAGCCTGACGATTGGGTTGGGGTTGTTGATTTTCCTGATCCTCTTCACGTTGCACGGATTGCTGACGGTTGAGTTCAAGCAGGCCTACCCGTTGGCGGTGCGCCCCAAGCAACCCCCTAGTCTGAAGTACTTGTTTGGTACCGATTTCTTTGGACGTGATCTCTACACTGCAATGGTGGTCGGAGTTTGGCAAACCGCCATCATTGGTTTGCTGGCAGGAGCCGCAGGCACAATCATTGGGATTGTGCTGGGTTTCATCTCCGCATATTTCTCAGGTTTGGTGGATGTGGTGATCAAATTCATCTGCCAGATCCTCACTCCGATTCCGGCCTTCCTGATCCAGGTTGTGATTGCCAGTTCGATTGACAAGCGGGATGTCACGATCATCACGATGGCAGTTGTCGTTTTTCTGCTCTCCTGGATGGCACCTACGCTCGTGATCCGTTCCCAGGTGCTCTCGATGCGGGAGCGTCAGTTTGTGGCGGTTGCCAAGCTCTCTGGAATGAACTCGCTGGAAATCATCTTTAAGGAAATCTTTCCGAACCTCTTGCCGTTCATTGCAGCGGCTTTTGTCGCTCAGGTTTTCCAGGCTGTCTTCGCTTCCTTCTATCTCGCTGTGATTGGTCTTGGCCCCCTGCGTGAACCCTTGCTGGGCAACACGATCTGGGCGGCTCAGAGTCAGTCTGCCTTCTTCAATGGTTGGTGGTGGTGGCCGGTTGGACCTTCCGTAGCGATGATCCTGATCCTGGGTTCATTGGCCTTGATCAACATGGGCCTGGATGAGATGGCAAATCCTCGCATCCGCAACAAGGAATAACGTTGGAACATTTGCTGGACATCACCGGTCTGACGGTTAGCTATTACACCGACATTGGTCGGGCCATTGCCCTGAACCAGGTTGACCTGAGGCTCAAGCAAGGTGAAAAACTCGGTCTTGTGGGAGAATCTGGTTCTGGAAAGAGCACGATGGGGCTGGCCATGATGCGCATGATCAAACCCCCCGGGAAGGTCGAAGGAGGCTCCGTTGTCATCGGCGGAGTGGACATGCTGCAGCTCAGCGATAAGGAGATGCTCAAGCGGCGACTCAGCACGATCTCTTACATTCCGCAGGGTGCGATGAATTCGCTGAATCCTGTGCTGAAGATCAAGCGTCAGATGATCGATGCCTACCGTGCCCATTATCCAGATCACAAACTGGATCAGATCATGGACTTAGCCCACGAGGCGATGCGCTCCGTGGAGTTGCCCGAACACGTCCTCGAAATGCACCCCCACGAGCTGTCTGGGGGTATGAAGCAGCGGGTCTGCATCGCCATTGGCATCCTGCTGCGACCTCAGATCATCATTGCCGACGAACCAACCAGCGCGCTCGATGTAGTGACCCAGCGTCAGGTGATCGAGACGCTCAACCGGGTGCAGCAGAAGATTGGTTCCGCATTGATCCTGATTGGGCATGACATGGGCTTAATGGCTCAGTCGATGGACAAGGTGGCGGTGATGTACGCTGGAGAAATCGTGGAAATCAATGACGTGCAAACGGTCTTCACCAGCCCCAAGCATCCCTACACGCAGGCGCTGATCAGCAGCTTGCCCAGACTGCAGAATCGAGGTGAGTTTCGGGGAATTCCTGGAATGGCCCCCTCGCTTTACCGTCTGCCCAGTGGTTGCCGTTTCCATCCACGCTGTAATCAGCAACAGCCTCAGTGCCAGACGACCTCACCACGCAAGAGTGTTTTTGAAGATGAAAAGTACGTGACCTGCCATCTCTACGAGGCCACATGAGTACGGCTACTCTAGAGTTGAAGAACGTCTCCAAGCTCTATCGGGTGGGCAAGAAGGAAGTTCACGCCCTCAATCCAATCAGCTTTGATCTGTTGGGAGATCCAGCCCGCATCATCACGGTGGCTGGTGAGAGCGGTAGTGGCAAAACGACCCTAGCCTCCATCATGCTAGGCTTGCTAGAACCAACCACAGGCCAGGTGCTCTACGAAGGCAAGGATGTAAGTACACTCAGTGGTTCGCAGTACCGAGATTTTCGCAAGAATGTGCAGGCGGTTTTTCAGGATCCCTTTGCGGTCTTCAATCCCTTCTACCAGGTGGACCATCTACTGGAAGTGCCAATCCGCAAGTTCAACCCTGGACTCTCAAAAGCAGCTCGTCGCAAGGCGATGGAGGAAGCCTTGGAAGCTGTGGGACTCCAACCCAGTGAGATTCTCGGACGCTATCCCCACCAGCTAAGCGGAGGACAGCGACAGCGGATCAATGTGGCTCGGGCGATTGTCATCAAGCCCAAGATTCTGGTTGCAGATGAACCGGTTTCGATGGTCGATGCTTCCTTGCGGGCAAACATCCTGGAGGCCTTGGTTTCACTCAGGGAAAACCATAAGGTCAATATCCTCTATATCACTCATGATCTGACCACCGCTTACCATGTCTCTGATTCCATCATCGTGCTCTATCGGGGGAGTGTGATGGAGGCTGGTGACATCACCAAGGTGGTGGAGTCCCCACAACATCCGTACACTCAGCTGCTGATCAATTCGATTCCCTGGCCAGACTTAGAGCGCAAGTGGGACAACCAACAGTACGCCAATCCTGACATTCAAGAGATTTCTGGGGAGGGTTGTAAGTTCTACAGTCGTTGTCCGAACCGCAAGCCGGAGTGTCAACAGACTCCCAACCTCGTACCTCTTTTCCCAAAGCATCTGGCCAGTTGTCGGCTACATCCACCGAAAGCAGACCTTGATGCACACCTCACGAACAACCTCTAGGCAAACAGCAGCAATTCATGAAGATCGCAGTCACCGGAGCCAATGGCCATTTTGGCAAGATTCTGGTTCAGTTTCTGAGAGAAAAGAATTTTGAAGTAAAGCCGTCAGATCTCTTCCCTGGGCGTCCCGAAGAGGGAGCGGTCAATTGTGATGTCCGTGATTTGGGCCACCTGGTCAGTGTCTTTCAAGGCTGTGATGCGGTGGTACATCTTGCGGCTTTCCCGAGTCCCTGGATTCAGCCAGATGCCAAGGTCTACCAGGACAACACCGTGGGCAGCTACAACGTGCTGCTGGCTTGTGAACTTTTGGGCATCAAGAAAATCTGCCTCGCTTCGAGTATCAACGCAATCGGTGGGGTTTATTCCCGCCTGCCGACCTATGACTACTTTCCCGTAGACGAAGAGCATCCGACCTACAGCGAGGATCCCTACAGCCTCTCCAAGTGGATTCTGGAGATCCAGGCCGATTGCTTTGCGCGAAGGCGTGAGGACGTCTCCATCAGCAGCATGCGCTTTCACTGGTTGCAGTATCGGGATTTTGTGGAACCCCGCACGACCAACGGGATCTCCTTCAAGCATCTCTGGGCCTATACCGATCCGATTGCGGCGGCCAAGGCCTGTTTGGCCAGTTTGCAAGTGACCTGGACCGGACACGAGGCGTTCTTCATCGTTGCCCCGGAAACCGCTAGTCCCACCGACTCTGAAGAACTCATCCGCGAGCACTATCCTCAGGTTCGTGTGAATCAACCAATGCCGGGCAAGCATGGGTTTTATAGTTGTGCCAAGGCTCAGAGACTGCTGGGTTGGGTGCATGAAGATCACGAACACTGAGCGCATCAGAAGCAAAATCTCCCAAAGCTCATCCAAATTCTGCAGAATCCTGGATTTCAAGCATTGACTTCCTCAGTGAATTGCGATTACACATCTGACAGATGGACTGATCGCTTTCCTCGGTACCATCCCATCCGCCTGCGCTGAAATCACACAGGCTCATCTCAAGTCTTAACAACAACACTCCCATGGCATACAAAGACCTCAAAATCACACGACTTGAACTCCTGATGGTCAAGCCTCGCTTCATGTTCCTGAAGATGCACACCAACCAGGAACTTGTTGGTTATGGTGAACCCATCCTGGAAGGCCAGACCCATGCAGTTGCAGGGGCAGTGCGGGCAATGGAAAACTACCTGCTGGGCAAGGATCCTCGACAGATCGAGCACCACTGGCAGGCTCTCTACAAGGGGAGCTTCTATCGGGGAGGGCCAATTCTGACGAGCGCACTCTCGGGGATTGAACAGGCGATGTGGGACATCCTCGGTAAGTCCTTGGGTGTGCCGGTGTATCAACTGCTTGGTGGATCAGTTCGAGAGCGGATTCGGATCTATGCCCATGCTCACGGAGCAGACAAGGAACAGCTCTGCAAGCGGGCCCGTGAACTGGTCGACATGGGCTTCAACTTCCTGAAGACAGGCTTTGAAGCGCCTGTCGCCTTTGTCGAGAACCAACAGTTCCTCCGAAATTGCGTGGAGCGCTTCGCTGCGCTACGTGAGGAGGTAGGCCCAGAGGTGGACCTCGCACTGGATTTCCACGGACGCTTCTCACCAACGATGTCCAAGCGTCTGATCAAGGAGTTGGAGCCGCTTTATCCCTACTTTGTGGAGGAACCCTGTCTGCCCGGCAACACGGCAGCGCTGGTGGAGTTGAAGAACTCAACGACGGTTCCGTTGGCCACGGGAGAACGTATCTTCACCAAGTGGGGCTTCCGAGACCTGATTGAACAACGAGCGGTCGATATCCTGCAACCGGATCTCTGCCATGCTGGGGGCATCATGGAGGTCAAGAAGATCTCAGCGATGGCCGAAGCCAGTGACCTGGCTGTGGCTCCTCACAACCCACTGGGGCCAATCTCGCTGGCGGCCTGTCTGCAACTGGATGCCTGCACCCTGAACGCAGTGGCCCAGGAACAGGTGACCCTCGGAGATGGCTACCTCGTCAAGCCCTTCGAGATGCAGAATGGCTACATTGAACTGCCGACTGAGCCAGGGTTAGGGATCGAGCTGGATGAAGAGAAGGTGCGGGCGCTGGAATACGATGGAAATTGGGAAACTCCACGGGTCATCGATCAACGCGATGGCTCCGTGGCTGAGTGGTAAAGACAACGAACAGGAAACTATGAACTCTCCGAAGATCAAGGACATTCGGGTCATCATGACCGAGCCCGATGGCATTCGACTGGTGGTGGTTAAAATTCTTACCGATCAGGATGGACTCTATGGGGTAGGCTGCGCGACCTTCACCCAACGACCACTACCGGTGGTCAAGGCGATCACTGACTACCTGCGTCCCTTCCTGATTGGACGCTCCGTCGTGGACATCGAGGACATCTGGCAATCCTCCTACGTCTCGTCCTACTGGCGGAACGGACCGGTGCTAAACAATGCACTCAGTGGGGTGGACCAAGCCTTGTGGGACATCAAGGGCAAGATGGCCAACATGCCCTTGTACGATCTGCTGGGTGGCAAGGCGCGAGAGGCAGCGGCGGTCTATGTTCACGCTTCGGGAAGCTCTGCCGAGGAGGTCGGTGACAAAATGCAGGCCTTCATGGAGCGCGGCTTTCACCACATCCGAGTGCAGGTCTCCACTCCGGGCTACTCGACCTATGGCAACAAGTCAGCGAAAAGTGGCACAGACACCAGCTCCAATCGGGATGTCAGCCAGGGACCAATTCCAATCACAACTCGCTTGCGAGAGTACGATCCCGCCAAACGCTACGCCCATCCGGGAGGCGTCTTTGAGCCCAAGCCCTACCTGCGCTCGGCTTTGAACCTGTTTGAATACATCCGTGATCGTTTCGGCTATGGCGTGGAGATCCTGCACGATGTGCATGAGCGGATTCCGCCGATCCTCGGGGTCTGGTTTGCCAAGGAAGTCGAACGCTTCCAACTCTTCTTTCTTGAAGATCTCTTCAGCCCCGAAGATAACGAGTATTTCCGAATGGTACGGGCTCAGTGTGCTACACCGATCGCGATGGGCGAACTCTACTCTTCACCTCATGAAATCATCCCGATGATCAAGGATCGGTTGCTAGACTTCATCCGGATTCACATCTCCGACATGGGTGGCATCACACCCTGCCGCAAGCTGGCTGCGATGGGCGAGCTGTTCTCTGTGCGTACGGCCTGGCATGGACCTGGGGACACCTCACCGATAGGTCATGCGGCGAACCTGGCGCTGGATCTCAACTGCTCCAACTTCGGTATCCAGGAATATGCGATCTTTGGCGAGCGGACCCAGGAGGTCTTTCCAGGATGTCCGGAAGTTCGGGATGGGATGATGTGGCCCAACGGCAAGCCGGGCCTGGGGATTGACATCAACGAGGAACTGGCCGCGAAGTTCCCTTACAACGAGTACGAGTTCGGTGGCGCCTGGGACACCGTCCGACGAGCGGATGGTTCGGTGGTGAAGCCGTAATTGAAGCAAATGAGCCCCAATTTGGTCAAATTGTTTGGGGCTGTTACATTGAATTCCACCATTCATTACTCACCAACATC
>CAJXNF010000072.1 GCA_913056375.1 uncultured Pseudomonadota bacterium
CCAGCTGACTCCCGCCGATCAAACCCAGAGAAGTCCCCACAACCCCAATCACAATCGCTTCCATGAAAATAATGCGGAATATTTCACCTCTTGTGACTCCTACTGCTCGAAGTTGCCCCAACAAGCTGTAGCGTTGGACCACCGAGAAAGTCATCGTGTTGTAAATCAAGAACATCCCTACAATGAGCGAAAGCATACTCAACGCTGAAAGATTCAAGTGGAAGGCACGTGTCATCTTGTCAGCAGATTCGAGTCGAGTTTGTGATGATTCGACACGGGCACCACTGGGAAGAACCTCATTGAGCTGCTCAATTTGTTTTTTATTTTCTTCGTCACCACCAACTAAAATCAGATCTATCCTCGATAAATTTCCTTTTTGCTGAAGAAGTTCCTGAGCTGTACTGATATCGACAATCAACAGTTTTGAAAGAGCCTGACGTGCGAAGCTATCGTCAATTTTGAGAAAGGCAACCAGCCTAAGCTTTTGAGGCAAGCCCCCGACTTCAACTTCAAAAAAATCTCCAATTTGAATACCTAACTGTTCAGCAAGATCAATTGATAGGACAACCGTATTCGGTTCTGTTAAAAATGCCGTCAGATTCCCGTTGTTTCCTCCACCTAAATCCTGCAGATATGGCCGAAAAGGGGCTTCTGCAAAAGGATCAATTCCCAATAACTGGAACACCTGATCCGGTTTTTCTGGCAAAACTATATAACCTTCTAAAACCGGGGCTGCTTTCCTGAAACCAATTTTTTGTTTCAACTCTCGATAGGTCTCTTCAGGAAGATATTCTGGGTCAGAGATGATTTGATGAGTCGAACGACCACTCACCGATTGAACTGCCAATTCCATCGATCTTTGTGCACTGGCATTTGTCAAATCGATTGAGAGAACGATGGTTACCCCCAAGGCAACTCCAATCACTGCCAATCCAAATTGCCAGGGATGACGCTTTAGATATCGAAAACTTGATTGATAAAGAATAGGTGGCATCAAAGGATTATTGGTGTTCTTGATGAAAATTTGGATAAAAGTAGCCTGCTTGTATTTTTGCAATCTTTACGGCATGGTCAAAAGCAAAAGTTTTTTCCAGCCAGATGCCGCTTGCCATCTTGCTCCTTGAGGTGCTAATCAAATTAGCCTTTCCAAATCTCCGATCACTAAAGCAGATTTCGTTTCATGCCAAACAACCTGATCATTGTAGAATCACCAGCCAAGGCTAGGACTATCAACAAGTTTCTTGGCAATGATTATATCGTTGTCGCATCCATGGGGCACGTCCGTGATCTTCCTCAAAAAGAGCTTGGTTTTGATCCTTCTAATCATTTTGAGCCACGTTATGAGGTCACCAAGGACAAGAAAAAAACGATCTCAGATATCAAGAAACGCATCTCCAAAGAAACTGTGGTGTATCTAGCGACTGATGAGGACCGTGAAGGTGAATCAATATCTTGGCATCTCATTGAGGCACTTAAACTTCAAAAACATCCTGACATCAAGAGGATTGTTTTTCATGAGATCACCAAGCCGGCTATTTTAAAAGCCTTGCAGAATCCAAGAGATGTTGACACCAGCCTTGTAGATGCCCAACAAGCACGAAGAATTTTAGATCGAGCTGTAGGTTACGAACTCTCACCACTCCTATGGAAAAAAGTGAAACCCGGACTCTCTGCAGGCAGAGTTCAAAGTGTAGCCGTCAGGATACTTGTTGATCGAGAGAGAGAAATCCGAGAATTCAAACCACTAGAATTTTGGAGAATTCGCACTGCCTACGAAAAGTACGATTTTCAAGCAGAGGTTGTTTCCTACAAATCCAAAAAAACTGAAAAATCTATCCCAAATGAAGCCACAGCTCAGGAAATAGTCTCATCGTTGGAAAAAGGTGGAATCTGTAAAATTGCTGATATCGAAGAAAGAGAGACCGCCAGAAAACCTGTAGCACCCTTCACTACCTCTACTCTACAGCAGGAAGCATCATTAAAACTAGGATTCTCGCCTCGGAGAACAATGTCTGTTGCTCAGCAGTTGTACGAGGGAAATTTTGAAATCCCTGGTTACAGTGGCGGCTTGATCACCTACATGCGAACAGACTCGACAACGCTTTCTGAAGAAAGTTTGCAACAAGCTAAACAAGTCATTCTTTCAGAATATGGGAATGAGTACGCTCTTAAGAAGCCCCGTCGCTTTGCTACCACAGCCAAAGGTGCACAGGAAGCTCACGAAGCGATTCGACCCGTCGACTTGAGCATGAAGCCTCAAGATGTTCGGGCCCATTTGAGCCCGGAGATGGCAAAGCTTTATGGTCTGGTTTGGAAGAGGATGATCGCCTGTCAGATGACGGAGGCTATTATCGCCCGGACAACTCTGAAGTTGGAGGGAGGCAATCAGCATGAGTGCTTGCTTGAGGTCAAGGGACAGCGGCTTGTGTTTCCGGGATTCTTAAAAGCCTACACAGAAGGCTCTGAAAATCCTGATGCAGATCTTGAAAAAAAGGATGTGATCCTACCAAAAGTTGAGAAAGGAGAGGAATTGGGGATCAAGGAGGTGATTCCAGAGCAGCATTTCACCAAACCCCCACCTCGCTATACGGAAGCAGGTCTAATCAAAAAACTGGAAGCAGAGGGTGTTGGCAGGCCTTCCACATATGCTCCGACTATTTCGACGATTCAAGATCGTCAATATGCCGAAAGAGGAGAAGATAAACGGCTCAGGCCAACAGATCTGGGTGAGGTCGTTACAGATTACTTAGTGAATCACTTCACTGACATCGTGAATCTGAATTTCACCGCAAGAATTGAGGAGGACCTAGACGAGATCGCGAATGGAAAACGAGATTGGGTCTCCATGATGACCGAGTTCTATCAACCCTTTCACGATAACATTGCGGCAAAACAGGAGTTACCTCCTGACAAAGGGGAAAAGGTTTTGGGAACCGACCCACAAACAGGCCGTCAGGTCAGTGTTAGGGTTGGTCGTTACGGTCCAATGGTTCAAATTGGAACTAAGGATGATGAAGACAAACCCAAGTTTGCTTCACTTCCCAAGGATCGAAGCATGCATGAGATTCAGTTGGAAGAAGCACTCAAGCTCTTCAGTCTTCCAAGACATTTGGGCAACTTTGATTCCTCTGGAGAGGAAATTATCGTTAATCGAGGCCGATTTGGTCCCTATGTCAAACTTGGTAATCAATTCTTCTCCATCCCCAAGGAAATTGACCCTCTGCAGATTGATCGGGAAGAAGCAATCGAGTTAATCCGTCAAGGCAAAGAAAGCAAAGCCAAGCAGGTCTTACACGATTTTGGTGAAATTCAAGTACTGAAGGGCCCTTATGGACCTTACATCAAATACAACAAGAAGAACTTCAAAATCCCCAAAAACACGGATGCTGAATCACTAGACAAGGTCACCTGCGAGCAAATTATCTCAGAAGCCCCACCTCCTCGTCCAAAGCGCAAAACCAAGGCCTCGTAATGGGTTGGAGACTTTGATTAACAGTCAGCCGCCCGACAACATCCATCTAATGGTGTAGCCCCGAAGCATGCGAACTCATCTATCCGCACTCGTCCTCCTTGCGCTGAATTTTCTGATTTTTCTGGTTCTGAACCAATTTTTGAATCCGCATCCGGATATGCTGGACCATTGGGTGTGGTCACGTTTTTTAAGTGCTTCCTACTACGAGCACCCTCCGATGGTGGCTTTTTTGATACGCATCATCACTACCATCGGCGGCCACCACGAGACCACCCTAGAAATCGGTGCTCAGCTTGTAAATTTATCCATTCTTTATTTGATCTATCTTTTAGCACTCTCCATTTTCCACACTAGGGCAGCTCTATTTACAATACTTGTATTAAGCTCAATGCCCTACTTTACACTGGGCACTGTCTTTCTTCACATCACCCAGCCCTTTGTATTTTGTTGGGTGCTAGCACTAATGTTGCTCGTCAGATATCACCGTGAACCTCATCCTCGGTGGCTCATTTTCATAGGAGTTGTCTGTGGTCTTGGAGCCTTATCCAAGTTCATCATGCTTCTCTTTTATATTGGGCTTTTCTTTCATGCGCTGATTTACCGAGACGCCCGAGACATTTTGAAATCTCCCTGGCTCTACATGGCTGGAGTGATTTCTCTGACGATCTTCTCGCCAGTGATTTTTTGGAATGCTGCTCATGATTGGATCTCTTTCCGTTTTCAATTTGGCAGAGGAATGGGTGGTGAAGAATTTGGTGAAAACACATTTCATTTTTTGATTGGCCATATACTTTTATTTTCACCCCTCTGGGCCACGGTGGGATGGTTGGGATTAACCAGTTTGAAAGATCGTTTTCGTTCGGGTCGACACCCTGAATCAGTCATTTTAGTCCTCTCACTGTATCCACTGTTTTTCTTCACCATTATGAGTTTGAGAGGATCTATTGCAGACCCGCACTGGACGAATCTCTTTTACCTAGGCTTAGCTATTCTTCTGGGACAGGCCCTCTCAATTCATTGGAAAAAATATAGGTTAGCCTTGGTTGGAGCTGCATTATTCATCAATGCTAGCTTGATCACAGCAGCGGTAGTGAACACCTACGATCCGCTTTACGAATGGGAGGCTCACGAACTAGATAGCCCAAAACTTCTGATTAGTGATGGTGTCCCTGAAGAAGTCATCAACAAGCTTGAAGCACACCACAAAAGGCTCTACAGCTTTGAAGCTTTTGAGGAATTTCTAAGCAAACATCTCACGGCTTCTGAAATTAAAGCCTATGGTGACCAACTTCGAAAAGTAAGTCATGACACTTTCAGCAATCGATTCAATCAGTTTCTTCAGTGGCCAGAAACTGTTGATGAAATGCGGAAATTACTAAAGGCGAAGGGATTGGGTGATCCTCAATACATTGTCAGCAGAGAATATCAATTGAGCAGTGCGCTTAGTTTCTATTTCCCAAACCATCCATGGCCACACAGCTTGGAGAAGACTGAGAGAAATCTCTGGTCCCCAAGAGAGGAAGTGAAGAAGTCATCTTTCCTCTTTGTTTGCGCCCTCTATGATTGTGATCACTCCAGTCGAGTCTTTGAAAAGACAATGGGCGTTCAACTGGCTGACCTTGGAGAGGTCTTGATGAGGCAGGATGGAAGGCTCATTCGTGCGCTGAGACTCTATTCACCAGCAAATCTGGTTTCAACTGAGATCGATCCACTAACCAGTCCAGCAGCATCTCAATAACGTTGAGATAAAACACACAGTCGGCTGATCACTTGACTCACAGTATTTTCACCAATAATATTAGGTTTTTTTGACTTTCCTCAATCAACGGCTCTTTAGATAGAATCCTTGGTTCAGCCAAGCTCAACCACTCGTATCAATCCAGCAAGAGGGACCATGGCGCAGACCATGTTTGAAAAGATTTGGAACTCCCATGTCATCACCGAACAAGATGGCAATACCATCCTCTATATTGACCGTCATTTGGTCCACGAAGTCACCTCACCTCAAGCTTTTGAGGGACTTAGGATGGCGGGACGCCCCATCCGTTGTACTGGAGCGACCTACGCCGTGCCAGATCACAATGTTCCAACCAAGGACAGGGATAAACCAATTGCCGACCCCATCTCTGCCAAACAAGTGGAAACACTTCGACAGAACTGCAAGGAATTTGGCATCACACTTTTTGACCTGGATGATGAACGACAAGGAATCGTACATGTGGTAGGCCCTGAACAAGGGTTGACCTTACCTGGTTCCACTATCGTCTGTGGAGACTCGCATACAGCTACTCACGGAGCTTTTGGAGCACTCGCATTCGGGATTGGGACGAGCGAAGTTGAGCATGTGCTCGCAACACAAACTCTGCAGCAACAGAAACCGAAGACCATGAAAATTGAAGTCAGTGGTTCTCTACCAAATAAAGTGGGGGCCAAGGACATCATACTGGCGATTATCGGGAAGATTGGTACTGCCGGAGGAACTGGCTATGTACTTGAGTACTGTGGTGAGGCGATTCGTGCACTTTCGATGGAAGGTAGAATGACTCTCTGCAATATGAGCATTGAAGCAGGTGCTAGAGCTGGAATGGTTGCTCCTGATGAGAAAACCTTCGAATACCTGGCAAATCGTCCCTACGCCCCCAAAGGTGATGAATTTGAGCAAGCGGTCGGTTTCTGGAAACAGCTGGTTTCAGATGATGGAGCTACATACGACAAAGTAGTGATTCTGACAGCCGAAGATATCCTTCCACAAGTGACCTGGGGCACAAATCCTGGCATGGTCACAGACATTCATGGGCAGGTTCCAGATCCTCAGAAGATTGAAGATACCAACGAACGAAGAGCTATCGAACGCGCCTTGGCTTATATGGACCTCAAGCCAAATACTCCGATCGTTGAAATCAACATTGACAGAGTTTTCATTGGTTCATGCACAAATTCTCGAATTGAGGACCTCCGCAATGTCGCAGACTTTGTGAAGGGGCGCAAAGTCAGTTCCAAGGTTCACGCGATGATTGTACCGGGGAGTGGACTTGTGAAGAATCAGGCTGAAGAGGAAGGGCTTCACCATGTTTTTGTCGAAGCAGGTTTTGAATGGAGAGAACCCGGCTGCTCAATGTGTCTCGCAATGAATGACGACATCCTACAACCCGGTGAGCGATGTGCGTCGACCAGTAATCGAAATTTTGAAGGCAGACAAGGGAAAGGCGGCCGCACACATTTGGTAAGTCCCGTCATGGCTGCTGCTGCCGCAATCACAGGACACTTTACAGACCCACGAACTCTTTAACTGATCCTATTGGAATAAGAATGCAACCTTTTCAAACGCTCACTGCTACAGCAGCTAAGTTGGATCAGGTCAATGTTGATACTGATCAAATCATTCCGAAGCAATTTTTGAAGAAAATTGAACGGACCGGCTTTGGGATTCATCTTTTTCATGACTGGCGTTTTATTGACGATGCTGGGCAAAAGCCAAATCCTGACTTCATCTTAAATCAGCCCCGCTATCAGGGAGCTCAAATCTTAGTTGCAGGGGACAACTTTGGCTGTGGCTCCAGTCGAGAGCATGCTCCTTGGGCTCTTCTCGATTATGGTTTCCGCAGCATTATTGCTCCGAGTTTTGCGGATATCTTCTACAACAACTGCGCTAAAAATGGTATTTTGCTCGTTGCTCTGCCAGAGGCTTCTGTACAGCAGCTTTTCATAGAAATTGAAGAAAATGCCGGTTGTGAACTAACAGTTGATCTACCCAACCAAAAAGTACAGAGCCCAAAGGGATTGGAATTTAGTTTTGAAATCGATCCATTTGTCAAACATCGGTTACTCAACGGACTGGATGACATTGGATGGACCCTACAATTCCAGTCAGAGATTGAGAAGTTTGAGGCAAGTTACCAGAAACAAGCTCCCTGGATGTTTGTCCACTAATGGCAAGGAAATATGAAAATCAACATCTCCGTTGAGGCCACTCCACAAGAGATTCGCGAGGTCTTTGGTCTCCCAGACATTCAAGACGTTCAAGGGCTCTTCCTGAAGCAATTTCAGCAAAACCTAAAGGATGGGCAGGTGGACAAAGACGTGGTGAGCGAACTGATGGGGCCAACTCTGCAATTTAGCAAGAATTTCATGGACTCCCTGATGGAAAATATGGGTTCCATGTTAAACCAGACCAATCACGCAACTTCAAATCAACAGGAGACCATGAAGGACTCTTCTTCCACAAAATCCAAGCAGCAACCGGTGTCCTCCAAGGAATACTGAGCCTTGGGAAATTTCCTGCTGCGGCGACTCCTACTCTTGATTCCAGTTCTGTGGGGCGTCGCAACCCTCGTCTTTCTGCTTCTACATTTCATACCTGGTGATCCTGTCGATTTGATGCTGGGGGATTCCGCCCTCGGAACTGATCGAGAAACTCTTCGAGACCAACTGGGCCTCAACGACCCATTGATTGTTCAATACTTGAGGTACTTTGGGGACCTCTTGCAAGGGGACTGGGGGACTTCTCTTTTTAGTAAGAAGCCAGTATTTGAAGAAATCATGGAGCGCGTCCCAGCAACCATGGAACTGATGTTTGGTGCCATGGTCGTGACCATTCTGGTGGCAATGCCACTTGGACTGATTGCTGCGGTCAACAAAGGCACTTGGATCGATCAGGGAGCAATGATTTTCTCTTTGCTGGGTGTCTCCATCCCAAACTTTTGGCTTGGGCCAATGTTGATCTTGCTGTTCTCAATCCATTTCGACCTTTTACCGGTTAACGAAAGAGGAGGGCTTGAACATCTCATTCTGCCAGCATTGACACTTGGAACTTCATTGGCTTCGATTCTGGCCCGGATCACTCGCTCTTCTGTGGTAGAAACGCTTCAGGCTGAATACATCCGTACTGCCAGATCAAAAGGCATTTCGGAACTACGGATTCTCTTTCGACATGCGCTCCGAAATGCTCTTATTCCAATCGTCACGGTGATTGGCCTACAAGTCGGGGTTTTATTGAGCGGGGCGATTATCACCGAAGCCATCTTTGACTGGCCTGGTCTAGGCAACTTGTTGATCTCTGCAATCAACAGTAGGAATTATCCACTGGTTCAGGGTTGTGTGCTGTTCATTGCTGGAAGTTACGTAATGGTAAATCTAGTGATTGATTTACTATATGCTTATTTAGATCCTCGTATTCGCCTCTCATGAGCCGTCCCCTAGGCCGTATTCGCCTTTATTCTCTAATTCTCCTCAGCTTTTTTGTGATTCCAGCATTGCTGGCTCCATGGATTTCCCCGCATGACATTGACCAGATGGATTTGATCCGTCAACTGGAGACACCTTCTTTTGATCACTGGATGGGACTTGATGAAAACGGCAGTGATATTTTTAGTCGTCTGCTGGCAGGGGCGCGAATTTCACTCTATGTTGGCTTTTGGGTCATTGGTATTTCAACAGTGATTGGAGTGAGCCTGGGTTTGCTCTCGGGCTATTTTGGGGGCTGGCTGGATATTGTATTGATGAGAATCGTGGATGTTCTCCTGGCATTTCCAGGATTATTGTTAGCAATTGCCCTTGTCGCGGTCCTTGGGCCTGATATCAACAATGTCATCTTGGCCTTATCCGCTCTTGGTTGGGTTGCTTACGCCAGGCTGGTTAGAGGACAGGTATTATCGGTTAGGGAAGAAGAATACGTGCTAGCAGCCAGAACATCGGGGATGCCAGCGTGGAGAGTGATGTTCCTTCATCTTTTGCCAAACATTTTGCCACCAGTGATTGTTCAAACTACTTTTAGCTTAGCCGGAACCATCATCTCTGAGTCAAGCCTCAGCTTCTTAGGCTTGGGAGCACCTCCAGGTACCCCAAGTTGGGGAGCTATGCTCTCTGAGGGCCGCTATGTATTGTGGGAAGCTCCACATGTCTCTGTTTTTCCGGGACTGGCCATTTTGTTTGTTGTACTTATCTTTAACCTCCTTGGAGACGCTCTAAGAGATTACTTTGATCCAAAATCTTAGCTAAAGACTCATTTGAGTTCTTAGGTCCCTGGTTGTATCAACTTTTATTTCTTTATCACTTTTGACAGATTCACAAAGATGAATCAAGATTTGGTCAGACAATTCTAACTTATCAGAATTATCACCAAATTACTGAATTAAAATACTAAATTTTATTTTTAAATAACAATTTTTGTAAAGATGTTTGACATAATTAACCTCATCAAGCTATATTCTTTGGTTGGCGAATAGGAAGTAATCTTTCTGAAAGCTGCTAAGAATCATTTTCTAGCTCTTTGCACCCCGTGATTACATGATGTAGGTTTTGCGGTCCAGCAAAAGTGGAATGGAACCCACCCGAAATGTGCTAATCCTTAGAAAATAGATTTAAAACCCATATTCAATTATTGATTGGAGACCCAAAATGAAATTAATGAAATCGTTTGCGACTGCAGTCGCTGCTGTAGCGATGCTGGCAGGTACAGTGATCGCTGGAGGCCACT
>CAJXNF010000073.1 GCA_913056375.1 uncultured Pseudomonadota bacterium
TGGATTAGCCTTTAGTCGGAAGGGGGCTAGGCTAGGACAGGGTAGAGGATACTACGACCGCTTCCTGAATCAATTGAATTGGGCGAAAACTCTCGGAGTGGGATTCGATTGGCAAATTTTGGAGCATATCCCTGAAGAATCGCACGACAGACGACTTGATGGAGTAATAACAGAAAGCCAACTATTTTGGCCTCTTGGTGAATAATTTTGTGATGTTTTCATGGATAAAGAAAATTCCACGAAGGTGGAAAAGCCCAATCATTGCCCTAATTTTGGGCATCAGTTGGGGAATCGTGATTTGGTTACTGCAGACGATCTAGATGAAGAAGATTTCGGAAACTCTCTGGAGAAGGAAGTTCCTGCAGAATTTCAAGGAACTCGACTAGATCGCTGGCTCGCAGAGTGGCCAGAACTTACCTCAAGGGCTGAAGCTCAGAGGTTATTGAGTCAAAATCGAGTTCATCTGGATAACCAGCCGATATCTTCAGGTTCACGCAAACTACGTGAAGGCCAAAAAGTACAGATTTGTCTACCCCCTCCAATTTCATCTGACCTGGAGCCCGAAGATGGCCCTCTGGAGATTCTTTTCGAGGATGAACACCTGATCGTTTTAAACAAACCAGCGGGTCTGGTTGTCCATCCAGCTCCTGGCAATTATACGGGTACATTGGTTCAAAGGCTTTTGCACCACTGTCCAGACCTATCCGGAATCGGGGGAGTCCAGCGGCCTGGCATTGTTCACAGGTTAGACAAAGACACCTCAGGTATTCTTGTAGTGGCCAAACATGATCAAGCCCACCAGAGGCTAGCTCGTCAATTCAGAAAACATTCAATCCACCGTCTTTACAGCGCATTGGTTTGGGGCAATCTTGTTACTCTTCAAGGGACAATTGAAGCCCCAATCGGGAGGCATCCCAGAGATCGAAAAATGATGGCGATCGTAGAAAATGGCCGTACTGCTACAACTTATTGGACGCAATTAGCCAAATGGGATGGCCTGACCCACATCAGTTGTGAATTGGAGACGGGTCGAACCCATCAGATACGGGTGCATCTCAGTTCGCAAGGACATCCTCTAGTTGGTGATCCAGTTTATGGGCAATTAGGAAAGACAAAGCATATGCCAGATGACGTTATTTTGGCCTTGCAGTCCTTTCCTCGGCAAGCACTTCATGCTGCAGAGTTGGGATTTGAACACCCAATCTCTCAAGAAATAATGGAATTTTCAGTAGAAGAACCAAAAGATTTTCAAAATCTTTTGGGTTTGCTCCATGAAAAACTGGCACCGTTGACCTAATACCTCCTCTCCAAAAATATGACGGAAGAAAATTACTACCAAGCGAGCGCTTGTTCTGAAATTTCAACCACTAAACTGGAAGGTGAACACAGGTATGATGTCTGTGTTGTCGGAGGAGGAGTGACCGGGCTTTCCTCAGCGATCCATCTTGCTGAGAGGGGCTATCAAGTTTGTGTTCTAGAAGCACAGAAGATTGGTCACGGGGCATCCGGTAGAAATGGTGGTCAATTCATCTTTGGCTTCGGTGCAGAGATGCCCACAGTGCGGAAATTGGTTGGGGAGTCTGAAGCAAAAAAGCTCTGGGAATTGTCACTGGAAGCGATCCGGGTGACTTATCAATTAGTGGAAAAACACCAGATTGATTGCGATTGGCAATGGGGACATGTTCACACGGCTGTCAAAACTCGGCAAATCCCTGAACTGAGCGAGTTTAAAGATGATTTGATGCGCCATTACGACTACGATTTGGAGTGGTTGGAAGGCATTTCTTTGATGGAACAGGTTGCTTCACCACGATATCTTGCGGGTGTGAAAGACCAGCAAAGTGGCCACCTTCATCCACTGAAATACACTCTTGGTTTGGCGAAGGCCGCCCAGGAAATGGGAGTCGATCTTTTTGAGGAATAACCTGTTCAAAATTGGTCGGGAAAAGATGAAATTTTGCTGTCGTTACCAAACGCTTCTCTAAAGGCCAATTACTTGGTTTTGGCTGGGAATGCTTACCTTGGATCCTTGGGTAAGAAACTAAGTCAGCGGTTGATGCCAGTTGGTACCTATATGATAGCCACTGAACCACTCGGCTCAACTAGAGCAGGGCAACTGCTACCAGAGAATAGTGCGGTTGCTGATATTAATTTTGTTCTCGACTACTTCCGGCTGTCTGCAGATCAACGATTATTATTTGGTGGAGGAGTTAGCTATTCGACAATCCCCCCTGTGAATGTCCGGAGCTATCTTAAAAAAAGAATGTTGAAAGTCTTTCCTTCCTTAGACGATGTTGAATTGGAATATGGATGGGGAGGACTAGTGGGAATCACGATGAATCGAATGCCAAATTTTGGTAGGTTGGCTCCAAATGTGTTTTTAGCCCATGGATTTTCGGGCCATGGAGTAGCACTGACAGGATTAGCTGGAAAATTGATAGCTGAAGTCATCAGCGGAACTGCTGAGAGATTTGATGTAATGTCACAAATACCGCATCTTCCATTTCCTGGTGGACCTTTGTTTAGAATGCCTGCTCTTCTTCTGGGAACAACTTGGTATCGTCTACGGGATCTACTCTGATCGAAAGGTGTTTACCTTGCATCCTCAACAGCAAGATAAAACCCCATTCAATTCATTGATCTATGAATAAACTAAGTTTAACCAAATATCGCTTTTCACTGCTGATTGGACTCCTGATTTTTCTTTTGAATAGTCCTCTAAAAGCCCAAGTAGGGGTGCCGGTGGCATCCATTCATGAGTTGGATGGTTTGGTCCAAATGACCCCCCAACAAACAGGCAGGAAGTTGGTTGCACGATCCGGAAGTTTTGTAGGAGAAGAAGATATCCTAGAGACAGGCAAAGATGGGAGAGTCACGATTCTTTTTCGCAACGGGTCTAAAATTCGGCTTTTTGAAGACACCAAGCTCAGTATTCAAAAGGCGCTAGAAGCAAACATAGTAAATCGTGCTTTCGAGATAGAAATCCAGCTTCATACAGGTAGTCTTCGAGCGAATTTCTTGCCAGGGCAACAGATTGCTTCGATCCAGACACCCCAGGCAAAAATTAAGGTTGACGGCACAGTATTCAGAATGGAAGAGAAGCCTGGATCTGGTACAACTATCTCAATGACAGAAGGAAAACTATTCGTAAACAATGGTGTTTCTTCATTGGAGCTGCTTCCCGGACAAAGACTCAGCAAAGTAAAATATCTTGACGAACTTTCGACCAAGCTTGAGAACATGAAAACTCAGATCTTCATGAACTTGACACCAGAAATCGTGGATTTAAGCGAATTCACTACTCAAAAGATGACGCTAACTTTACAATTGGCTGACCTGAAAAGTAGCAAAGTCGTAAGAGCCGCTGGAAAAGTCTACCTTGAAAGTGATTTCTACAATTTGCGGCTCCCCAGTATGACTACATTGGACAGTTCTGGTTTTGTGAGGATACCAGCTCGAATTCGACCGCCTCGTGTTTCAGATAAAGCCTTTGACGGACAGATTGTTGTTCGGGCTTTTTTAGACAGTGCACGACATAATCTGCACGGTGAGGGAAGCTTGGTAGTCAACACCCAAGGCACTCAACCAAAAAGAAAGTTATTGATAGACGCCAGTCAAGGGACTGCCCATTCGATTGAGTGAATGTGCCTTAGCTATCAAGATGAACTCAGAATTCTGCGTTCTTAAGTTCAGCCAAAATCTTTCTCTGAACTTGAAAATGAGATTTCAGGCCCTCCTCTGCAAGCTTCAATAATTCATCAAGTTGTTCTCTTCGGAAACGCTTGTGCTCAGCAGTTCCTTGAACTTCAACTAGCTCGCCCCCTGAAGTCTGAACCACATTCAAGTCAACATCAGCCTGACTATCTTCATCATATTTCAGATCAACCAGAGCAGTCCCTTCTTTTAAGCCAACACTAACTGCCGCGAGTTGATGTTGAATCGGCCAGGAGTCGATTCTTTTTTCGGTTATCATTCTGTCCAGGGCAATTGCCAATGCCACGAACCCACCTGTAATTGCTGCTGTTCGAGTGCCTCCATCGGCCTGAATCACATCACAATCAATCCAGAATGTATGGTTTCCAAGGGCTTCAAGGCCGACAACTGATCGTAAGGATCGGCCTATCAGACGTTGAATTTCCTGAGTCCGCCCATCAATTTTTCCTCCAGAGTCTCTTTTTTTTCGTCGACCTGTGGAACCAGGCAGCATTCCATACTCTGCGGTTAACCAACCATGCTTAGGCGGTTGATCCTTCCGCTGGAGAAAAGGAGGAACCCCCTCTTCAACCGAAGCTGTGCAGATGACTCGAGTTTTGCCAGTTTCAACCAGAACGGAACCATCGGCATTTTCTATGAAACCAGGGTGGATACTGATTGGTCGTGGTTCCCAGGTTTGGCGGCCATCTGTTCTGATAAAAGTTTTCGGAGGAGAGTCTGTCATTGTTTGATCTCAGTCTGATAGAGGTGTTCGGGCTTTCTGCAACTTTTCAATGAAACTTTGGGACGTCTCACTCCGAAGCAGTTCGTGTACAATCGAATCATCTGATGCAATTCTAGCAATTTCAGCAAGTATATTTAGGTGGATTTCAGGATCATCTTTTGGACTGATGACCAGAAAAACCAAACGGACAATTGCTTCTTCTGACTCCCAATGAAGCCCAAAAGGAGCGATTGCGACCACGCAAATTGGCTCGGATATGTCTGGTGAATAAGCGTGTGGAATAGCTACATCTTGGCTCAACCTAGTTGAAAAACTTTTCTCTCGTGACAATATTTCTTTCACAATTTCAGAAACTTCGAGATCAGGGAAGCGATCTTTTGCCTTTTCCACCATCGTATCAAATAATTCCTCCAAGGTGGTTAAAGAGGGAAAGATGACTTGCTCAGGATAGGTATAGAAGAGCAGATAGCGGGCTTTTTGTCGGAAGATCAAGACCGAACCTTCCTGATCAATCGGAAGTTCGGGTTGTAAATGAATTTGCTTACCTAACTGCATGAGAAGAGGAATCGTGTCACGTCTCAATTTGGAGGGCAATTTCTTAAGGTTTGCTTTGGCAATGACAGCATCTTTATTGCGGAGCGTGTACTCAATTTGAGTAGGTTTTGGCAGATTATTCCAAATTGGTTGACCGAGACCCCCAATAAGATGTTCCTGCCTAGCACTGTCCGGTGACCAGCGAAAGACATGCTTTCTCCCAACTACTTCTGCCCAACGTTCACAAATCAATTGATTCAAGTCCCGATTATCTGTCAAAGCCACTACGTTACCAACAAATGGGTAAAATTCTGGTGGAAGACCTGTTTGATCTAGGGCGTTGCCTCGCAAGACCCGAAGGCCCTCTGATTCAGCCTGCCGGGCTGACTCTGTGTTGGTATCCATCAAAACGCAAGGATGTCCAGTTGTCTGTTCAATAAATGAGGCTACTCGACGTGCCAATAAATGCGCCCCGATGATCAGCCAACCCACACGGTCCTGAGATTTAACGCTGAGAAAATTTGCGACTTTTCCTGCACTCAGACCCTGAATGATGACTGTGAATCCAATAATGCTGAACGTAAACGCCTGTAAAAAATTTGCTTGGTTTCCCAAATTTGGCTCAAGCCTCAGGGCAAATAAGGAAGCCATCGAGCCAGCGACAATTCCCCTTGGTGCCATCCAACTCAGAAAGCAGCGCTCACGGATCCCAAGATCTGTCCTAAAACTGGAAGCAATCACACCGAGCGGACGAATCAAAATGACGACACCCAAAATCAACCATATCCCGTTATCAAAAATGAAGTTCTTAAAATCAGTGAGACGAAGTTGGGCTGACAATAAAATGAATAATATCGCAATCGACATCTCTGTAAGTTCTTGTTTGAATTGCTTGAGTTGTTTGATTTCCTCACTTTTGCTCAGCCCCAACATAAATCCCATTATGATGACTGTGAGCAAGCCAGCCTCATGAACCAGCCCATCCGCAACGCCAAAAGCTAGTAACGCCCATGCCAGCGCAAAGATGTTTGTGTATTCGCGTTGAATCCAATGACGGTTGATAGCAACTAGCAGAAGATAGCCTCCCACGAGCCCCGTGCCCATGCCCACCAACAAACGCAACCCAAATCCCTCAAGTGCACTCAGAGTCAGAGTTCCGGCAGAGAACCACTCGAAGCAAAGAACTGCGATAAAAACCCCAATTGGGTCAATTAAAACTCCTTCCCAATGAAGAATGTGATGTAGGCGTTCGTTGACTCCAATTCTTCTCAGTAGAGGGTGAATGACAGTTGGTCCTGTCACAATGATGAGAGAACTTGCCAGTAAGCAGAAAGAGAGGGAGTAGTTGAACAAGAAATGAATGAGAACGGTTGTTCCAAGCCAGGTGATCACTACCCCAATTGTCAGCAGCCGCCAGATGACTTTCGGAGCCTGCTCAAAACCAATTCGTTGAAGGGAAAGGCCTCCCTCAAACAGAATGACTGCAACACACCCTGCAACAAGCAAATCTAGACCATTACCCAACTCCGCAGGATCAATCAGGCCGCTAACTTCTGGTCCTAATAAAATTCCACCTAGGAGAAGAGGAACAATGGCAGGTATCCGGAGATGCTGCGCAGTGACCAATAGTGCCACCCCGGTTGCCAGGGCAATCACCAGGGTAGAAAGTTGAATGTAAACGGGATCCATTATGGGAGAGAAGTAAGCCCGGACGGGCTTTTAGGAATGGTTGAATAGGCAATCCTCTACTTGAGAATCGCTCCATCAACATTTTGAATGAAAGTTACCAGAGCTTGAACCTCTGGTACATCACCAAAAGCAGATTCAATCTGTTTTAGAGCATCTTCAGTTCGTAGGTCTTGTCGGAAAAGAATTCTGTGAGCTTCAAGTATCTGATTAATTACTTTGCGTTCAAAGCCTTTTCGTCGGAGTCCCACTATGTTGATCCCTTTTACTTCGAAACGATTACCATAGCCAGTTGTGTAGGGTACGACGTGCTTGTCAATTAGAGACCCTGCGCCAGTGTAAGCGTAGGAGCCGATGTGAACAAACTGGGTCACCCCATTTTGACCACCGAGCGTAATAAAGTCTTCCATCACGACGTGACCGCTCAGACCAGTATAGTTAGCCAGGACGTTGTGGTTCCCTAAAACACAATCGTGAGCAACATGGACGTAGCCCATCAGGAGGTTATGATCTCCAATAATGGTTTTTCCACCTCCTTGGACAGTACCCCGATGGACAGATACGCACTCACGGAACTGGTTGTTTGAGCCTATCGTGAGAGTTGTTGGTTCACCGTCGTATTTTAAATCTTGGGGAGCACTCCCGATGTAAGAATAGGGGTAGAAGACGTTGTTTGAGCCCATTGTTGTTGGGCCTTCCAAGGTAACATGGCTTTTCAAGATGCAGCGATCGCCAACAATGACATCAGGACCAACCACAGAGAACGGCCCAATTTCAACATCATTTCCAATCTGGGCACGTTCATCCACAAGTGCTGTGGGGTGAATCCGCTGCATATGGGAACTCCTTTGCTTCGTTTAAAATTGCCATGAAATATAAACCTCACCCTCTTCGAAGACAAGTTCTTCACTCATCAATAGGGCTTTCAATTCGCTGGATTTGCTGAGATCCAATCAGAAACATACTGAACTTCATTCTGAAAGAATTGCGTCATCCGAAAGGATGTGACGGCACTTACGGCTAAGGGGAATTCCATGGGAGGAGCTAGGAGACCATGCCATTCACCAACTTGCTCTAGCGTGGTTGCCAGTTGGAATGGGGTTAGACGAATCCCACTGCGGTGAAGTAATTCTGTTGTGGTTTCAGCGATTGCATGTCCGACCAGTGTCCAATGAGTCATCTCTTGTCCCGGGGCATATTCGTTCAACAGTTTACGATGAAGAGTGATCCCGGGATGATCATTTTGTTGCAGCATTGGGAGATAGCTGAGAAAAGCGACTCGATTTAGAACCTCCGGATCAAATTGTCTGAGCAATTCACCATTTGCGATACCAGAACCTGCATAGATTGGAACATTCCACTCCTGATGCTGCCAAATAAAAGCCTGAGTTTCCAGTATATCTCCAAGCACTACAATAGCATCTGGAACGAGAGCTACTAATTGATCTAACTCTTTTTCTAGGCTGAACAGAGGAACTCGGCTTGGCATGGGCTCAATTTGCACCAGTCCTGCGCTTCCAGCGTCAAAATACTCTAGCAATGAGGTTGCTTGCTGATCTTCACGAAACCAAACAAGAATACGTTTCCCTACCAGATTCTCAGCACAGAATCTTCCAAGTGCTAACGCTTCTGCCTCAAGAGATGGAGAGAAATAAATTCTACCGGCTTTTTTTTCTTGAGGACGACCAACACCAAATAGATCTGGTATCCCAGTAGCAGGAACCCAGTCTGGATATGAGCCTAAGACTGGCTCTCCGACAGACCCTACCATCGCCAAAGTTGGGTGCTGAAAAACTCTATTTTTGATAAGTTGTTCGACCGTTTGGTCTTCCATGCGAGTGTCAAGAGTTGTGTACTCTATGCTTCTTCCATGAATACCCCCTTGGTCATTCAAATAGCTGAAATAGGCTTTTATGCCGACGGAGATGCCATGATATTGATCAGCAGCAGGTCCACTCAAAACTTGGAGCCCAGCAAGATTAATTTGTCGTTGTGTGACCGATGAGTCTGATTGGGCAGTTGCAGATCCCAACAAAACAAATAGATAAACGAACAGCAGTTGGATAGTTTTTTGAAGTTTCATCGGATTTGAATTTTCTTAAAGCAAAATATGAATGATCCAATTGGGTTTTATGTATGGGACTGGCAGCTGGTCATGTGTACGCCTACACGTTAATAGAATGGAAATGTGTTGACAGGGTCTAGCTGCAATTCTACGATTTCGAGTTCACTAAGCCAACAAGTTTGATTAAAGATTTTAGCTCTTTTGGTTGTTTATAATCAATGGAAGCATTCTAGAAGTTAATAGACCCTCACTAAAAATTACTAGTCAATGAATGAGGTTTGCTAAATGTGGTCAGATATATTCCAGACTGAAAAGCCAGGCTATTATGGCCAATTTGGTGGAATGTTCATTCCTGAGATTCTCAGGGCGACATTTGAGGAATTGATTGAAGCATTTGAATCTGCAAGGAATGACCCCAGTTTTTGGACAGAATATGTTCAGACCATGCAGAGCTACTCGTGTCGTCCAACACCAATCACGTACTTGCCAAACTTAAGCAAGCAGAATGGGGGAGCACAAATTTACTGTAAGCGAGAAGATCTGAACCAGACCGGAGCTCACAAAGCCAACAACGTGATGGGCCAGGGGCTGCTGGTCAAACGAATGGGAAAATCAAGAGTCATTGCTGAAACTGGAGCAGGACAACATGGTGTGGCCACAGCAACCATGGCGGCTCGCTTTGGGCTGGAGTGCACGATCTATATGGGAGCTCTTGATGTAGAGCGGCAGCGGCCGAATGTCTTCTGGATGGAACAACTAGGTGCTGAGGTTGTGGCTGTTACAGAAGGTTCAGCAACCCTTAAAGATGCAATCAATGCGGCAATGCGTGATTGGTCTGCCAGTATGGATGACACTCACTATGCCCTGGGGACTGTCTGTGGACCTCATCCATTTCCAACAATGGTTTCTTACTTTCAATCTTTGATTGGTCAAGAATCCAGAGAACAGATCTTGGAACTTACAGGGAGATTACCGGACCGGATCTACGCCTGCGTTGGAGGGGGGTCAAATGCTTCGGGTCTGTTTTTGCCGTTTCTGGAAGATGAGGGAGTTGAGTTGGTAGGTGTCGAAGCAGGTGGCCATGGTGTTGAGAGTGGTGCCCACGCAGCCAGGTTTTCTGGTGGTCACATTGGGGTAGCTCAAGGTTACAAAACCTATTTCCTGCAGAATCCAGAAGGGCAAATGATGCACACCCATTCTATTGCTGCCGGA
>CAJXNF010000074.1 GCA_913056375.1 uncultured Pseudomonadota bacterium
TCCCTTTATCGACTGGACACCTTTCTTTCACGCTTGGGAGCTTCGGGGGCGCTTCCCCCAAGTCTTAGAGGATGAAAAAATTGGACAGGAAGCACAGAAACTATTCGACGATGCTCAACAAATTCTTAAGAAGATCCTAGACGAGAAAATGTTTCAGCCCTTAGCAGTTGCTGGATTTTTCCCTGCAAATTCAATCGGTGATGACATCATCGTTTTCAAAGATGATTCACGCTCAAAAATCCAAACCGTCTTTCATTGTCTGAGACAACAGGTTCCCAAAGACGGTTCACTGCCTCAGTACTCTCTTTCCGATTTCATCGCACCAATTGATTCTGGGAAAGCGGATTATCTTGGCGGTTTTGCAGTGACTACCGGTCATGAAGTTGAGGAGGCTGCTCAGGCTTATACTCGTGAAAACGACGACTACAATGCCATCATGATCAAAGCACTGGCGGATCGCTTAGCAGAAGCTTTTGCAGAATATCTTCACATGCGTATGCGTGAATGGTGGGGCTTTGGCAAAAGTGAGGCACTTTCCAAGGAGGATTTGATTGCTGAGAAATACCAAGGCATCCGCCCAGCTCCTGGTTATCCTGCTCAACCAGATCACACTGAAAAACCAATTCTGTTTGATCTCTTAAAAGTAAATGAACACACAGGAATTAGTCTTACAGAAAACTTAGCAATGTGGCCTGCCAGTTCGGTCTGTGGTCTTTACTTTTCTCACCCACAATCACGCTATTTTGCAGTAGGCAGAATAGGCCAGGACCAAGTCGAGGATTACGCAAAAAGAAAACAACAACCTCTCTCTGAAATTGAACGCTGGCTGGGGCCTGTTCTGGGTTATGAACCAAAAGCTGCCTGACAAATAAAATTATAGTTGATTGAGCCCAATGCGCATCATCGAGATGTATCATAATCGGCCATTCGTCTTTTCAATCGAGGTCTTCCCTCCTAAGACAGAAGATGGAATGGTGAATCTTCAAAAAAAGCTAAGAGCTTTTGCTGTATTCAAACCTGATTATATTTCCGTTACTTATGGTGCTGGAGGTGGCACAAGGCAAAACACTCAGCAACTTGCTGGCTTTATTGGCAATGAGCTAGGAATTGAGGTACTGGCCCACCTGACCTGCGTCAGTCACACCCGTAAGGATGTGATTCTCCTAAAGGAGCAATTTTTAAGTGAGGGTGTGGAAAACATCATGGCGCTTCGTGGAGACCCACCCACTACTGAGAAAAAGTTTGAGCCAATGCCGGGAGGATACCGCTACGCAAGTGAATTAATCGAAGATCTTTCTCGAGATCGGCGTTTTGGAATTGGCGCAGCCGGCTATCCAGAAACTCATATTGACGCCATTAGTTCCCAAATGGATCGGTATTTCTTAAAACAGAAAATCGAAAGAGGAGCCGAATTCGTGATCAGTCAGTTTTTCTTGGAAAACCAGAAATTTTTAAATTGGCGTGATCAGTTGTATCGAGAGGGAGTAAGAATTCCTATGATTCCCGGACTCATCTGTGCGCAATCTTCCAGCCAGATCCAGAGATTCGCAAAGATGTGTGGTTGCATGGTTCCAAGCGAACTCATTAAGAATTTAGAACGTTTTGAAGGAAATGCTGAAGATAGCCTAAAAGTCGGCTTAGATCACGCAGAAAAACAATTGAATGGTTTGATCAGAGAAGGGATTACAGGGGTACATCTATACGCTCTCAACCGGTCCGAAGTTGTCAATGCTTTGGGACCAACGATGGTAGGTTTGAAGAGCAGAACGGACCTAAGATCAAGCTTAGAAAACGACGGTAGGCTTGGCTTCTGACAGTGCAATCTCAATCATTTCTCGGAAACGTGATCTATTTGGGAAGCCACTTGTCTGGAGATAATCATCGGCAGTCAAAGTTTGACTAACCTCTAAGTATTTTCCCCGCACTTTCATGCTTTCGCCCTCTTTTTTCAGTGTCTTGATCTTACAGCGATATTTCAACTCAAGGTTTTCATCCACCATTCTCAGGTAACACATTACATGCTCTAAATTCGGAAATTCCCGACTGCCTGTTGGCGGATCTAGCTGGACTTCTGTCCATCCATCTTTGAATTTGGGGCTTCTCTGAACGAACTGGAATTGAGTTGAAAAGGTTTGGAGAAAACTCTGAAGTAGCTCCATCATCTTTACAGGCACATCCAATCTGCCTCCACGATCCAACACATCTTCTCCCCCAAAAAGTAGAAACAAACTACCGCTCTTATCTGTGATTGGTGCATCGCTAGGCAAATTAAACCGCCAATTGAACGACAATTGCTGATTGCCATCCAAACTCAGGTCCTTCTGAATATTTTCTCGATGTAGCATCTCCCAGCAATCCTCTTCACCAGCCTTAACCTTCTTAAAATTTCCGTAAGCTAGAAGTACATCTACAGTGTTGGTTATCACTTTCTCCTCATTCATATTTCGAATGGAGAGTTTCCCTTCGATAGCTTCTCCCTGAAGCCATTCTTCTTTGGCAGTCAGAAGTTTGTATTCAAGGGGCCTATCAAAAAATGTACTTCGCATGATTCTTTAAATTGATTTTGTAATGAGGAATTTAAAAAAGTAGATTTGTAACACTCAGGCTTGCTGAGTGAAAAGCTGGCAAATAAAATATCGATCACTGGTGTTGCAAATTACATTCGCAGATTGCAGGATAACATCCTTGTGGCTTTAGACTTACTAAAAAAAATTTTCAATTAGTTGACCATTTGGTTGTAAAGGAAGCAAATGTCGAAGAATATTGTCATCACTCCAGGTGACGGAATTGGGAAAGAGGTCACTGTTCAGGCACGCAAAGTCATGGAATACATGGCAAAGCGCTTCCAGCTAATGCTTGAATTCACTGAAGTGCCAATCGGAGGTACTGCTTATGATTTAACAGGAACACCACTACCTGACGAAACCCTCCAAGCTTGTAAAGCAGCAGATGCCATTCTTTTAGGCGCTGTGGGAGGACCTCAGTGGGAAGCTCTTGACTACTCAGTCCGACCAGAGAGAGCATTACTCGGACTACGAGGAGAATTGCAGCTTTATGCTAACCTACGACCAGCTCAAATCTATGGAGAATTGGTTGGAGCATCTACACTGAAGCCCGAAGTTGTTGATGGTGCTGACATCATGGTCATTCGTGAATTGACTGGGGGTATTTATTTTGGAAAGCCGAAAGGAGTTGAGATCCGGAACGGAGAGCGAGTTGGTTTCAATACTCTAGTCTATTCTGAGTCTGAAATTCGACGAATTGCCAAGGTTGGCTTTGAGACTGCGCAGAAACGTAGCGGTCGCTTGACATCCGTAGACAAGGCCAATGTGCTAGAGGCCACAGAATTATGGCGTAACGTTGTCCAGGAAGTTCACAATGACTATCCCGACGTAGAGCTAAGCCATATGTATGTTGATAACGCTGCCATGCAATTGATTAGAGCACCAAAGCAATTCGATACGATTGTGACCACCAACATGTTTGGCGACATTTTAAGTGACGCAGCTGCAATGATCACTGGCTCAATTGGCATGCTCCCATCTGCAAGTCTTGGAGGAAAGGTCGGCCTATATGAGCCTGTGCATGGCTCGGCACCAGATATTGCTGGGCAAGACTTGGCAAATCCACTTGCAACAATCCTTTCTGTAGGGATGCTTTTCCGTTACTCCCTTGACCTTCGCGAGGCAGATGAACTGATTCAAAAAGCGGTTGAAACCACGATCAAAACCTACCGGACCGCTGACATCATGGCAGAAGGGAAAACAAGCGTTGGTTGTCAGAGGATGGGAGAGGAAGTGATCAAAAGCTTAGAACAGATCTAATTTTCCACCATCACCTTAGATGAAAACCTGTGCCTTCCTGAATGAGCTTCGAGGCACAGGACTCCTCAAGATAATTACCATCTATCAGTAACAAAACATGTCGCAAAATCGCTACAACTGGGATGAGCGTTTCCGTTATTGGCTAGACAGCTTCATGTCTAAAGGTGGAACATCCGTTTTCCTATCCCTCTTGTTTTTATTTTTTGTAGCTTTTGTAGTGATGGGAACGCTTCGTTTTGTTGTGTTCCTTATTTTTCCTGATGAAACAATTGAGGATGGGACCTTCCTGCTATGGCACGCGTTCTTTCAGATTATCGATTCTGGCTCCCTAGCAGAATTAGATGCAGGGTCGAACTTTCCTGGAAAGCTTGTCGCGATCATAACGATCTTCATAGGCTTGGTTCTATTTTCGAGCATGGTGGCGTTCATCACTCAAGAATTTGAAAATCGCATATCCACACTCAAGAAAGGCAAGAGCCAAGTCCTTGAAGAAGATCATGTCCTGATTGTTGGCTTTAGTGAGAGAGTGATTGAGATCATTAAAGAATTAATTGTAGCCAATGAATCAGACTCCGGAGTCGTGGTTATCGTCGCGGAGATGGATAAAGAGGCAATGGATGACTATCTTCGGGATTCTATCCAAGACTTCAAAACTACCAAAATCATCACGAGAAGTGGTTCCACCACTAGCATCAGAAATCTCAAAGGTGTTGGCATTCAGCATGCCCACTCAGTGGTCGTCCTCAATAATGCAAAGTCTTCAGACAGCAACGAAACAAAGGAATTGGCTGATGCGAGAGTTATTAAGACCATCATGGCAGTAGTCGCTGCAAAGGGGGAGGAAACCCCGCCTGTCATTGCTGAAATTTATATTGAGCGCTACCGACTTCTCGCAGAAACGATCGTACAAGGAAAAGTTACGACAATGAATGAGGCTGACATTCTTGCACGGATGTTAGTGCAGACCTCACGTAATAAGGGTCTGGCGATGGTATATGCAGATCTAGTCGGCTTTGAAGGCAATGAATTTTATTTTTTCAAACCTGACGAGGGATGGAACGGCGTAAACTTCGGTGACCTGCAATTTCAATTTATGGAAAGTGTACCTCTGGGATTACGTCTCCCAACTGGTAAGATTTTGCTGAATCCATCCCGAGAACGTATTCTCCAAGAAGAAGATGAAATTGTTGTTCTGGCAGAAGATGATTCAACTATAAACTTCTCGTCTGAAAGAGTTTTTGAACCTAAGGTTCACCCCTACAGTGATCTAAGAAAGGTAATTCCCGAAGAGCATCACCTGATTGTAGGGTGGAATAATAAGGCACCAATTGTACTTAGTGAATACGCAGGCTACATGGCACCTGGATCCTCTGTCGACCTCCTAATCGAAGCGAACGCAGATCCTGAAATTCGCAAAGACTTTGAGAAAATTGCAAGTCAATTCCCAGATGTTCAAATGAACTTTAATGAAATCGATTTTCAGTCAGAGGAAGAGCTCGACAACCTAGGACTACCTGGCTATACAACCGTCTCAATCTTGGCTGGAAGTGGGGATGAGGCTGAAGAGATTGATGCCCGAACGATTATGCGTCTCCTGCAGATACGTAACATTTTCAAAGAAGCTGAAAAAAGTAGTGGTGTTCCCACAGAAACCAAATTGATTAGTGAAATCGTCAACTCTGAAAATACTGAGCTGATTGTTCAAGTTGGTGTAAAGGACTTTTTAATATCCAACCAGTTCGTCTCAAGAATCTTTGCCCAAGTAGCTCTCGAAAAAGACGTAATGCATGTCTATGATGATCTTTTCCAAAAGGAAGGGAGCGAGATTTATATCAAGCCCATAGACCTTTATTTCGAGCAGCCCGAGGGTCTGAATGTCACTTTTGCAGACTGCGTATTGGCGGCTCAACAGAGGGATGAGGTGTGCTTTGGAATCAAGCTGGGGCGGCAGGAAACCGAGATAGAACACAATTTTGGCATTTATATCATCCCACCAAAGGATAGACACTACACTTTAAGAGATGATGATGCGCTAATTGTCCTAGCTGAAGAAGAAGATTAGACCCTAGAATCTTGCGCTCAGTCCCATGTTGAGAAGATACTGATTGAACGCCCCAGCATTTACCTTCCAGTTTTGAAACGCCCCCAATGCATGGATTCTGAGACGCTCGTCTGTTGTAGGGTAAACCTCGATTCCCGCGCTAATTTCGTTACGGTAATCCAGAAAAGCACCATTCAATCTTGATTCAGAAACCATATCATAGGTCCACTTGGCAAATGGAATTGGACTTTGAACAGGTTTGGTTTTTGGATCAATACGATATTCCAAGGCAACCGTGCTTGCCTCCCTTTCAATCGATTTATTTGCTGGGGAAATTCCATAATAACTACCGTGAATCAAATCTAGATCCAGATAGGCTTCTGCAAAATTGAGCCTGGTTCCTGCGGAAATCAATTGCTCTGGCACTAAGCATTTCAAGTCACTGCAAGAATCAACTGGCTTTTCACTCTTCTTCGGGAAGAAACCCACCTGCAATGTAGGCTCAAGCAGACCGGATCCCAGCACACCATACCAAGCTGCGTTGTATCCAAGGTTTTGATCACTTTTGCCATTGCCTTGAGGCTGATTGACAAGTTGGAGCACTCCATATTGCGGGACTTCATTTCCTCGGAATCTGAATTCCTGAATCAACCCAAGCCCAACTTCATACAAGTTTTGAATTCTCTCTCCCTGGATTGAATAGCGGTACACGTCCAAACCATTATTCATCCCCTCTCGACCACCCTGCAAAACGAATTGCTTACCGATTTTCAAATCGAGATCAGTCCCAACACGATATTCTACAAAAAAGTACTCCAGACTACTTTGGGTACCATCGGCGTGGCCAGATTCATCGAGATTTGCATCTAGGCTTAGTCGGAGACGATAGCTAAATGCTTCACCTAGTCCCCCCCTAACATTCACGTTGCCCCGATCTAGGCGAAAGCCCAATCGAGTTTGTTCTTTACCATCGTCAAACTTCAGTGTTTTTGCGTCGTATTCTGCATCCTGGGTCTGTATCTGGAAACTAGTTCTGAATTCAAGATCTACTTCTGGATAATCTTGAGCATGAACTTGTTGGAAAAAACCCCAGATCAGAAAGATAGAAATTTGTGAGTAAATTATTGAACGAAACATTCTTGCTCCTCAAAGAAATGTATAGAAAGATTCAAACTCAATGTTTTCTTTTATTCAGTGATCAAAATCTTGAACTCTGTTTGAATAGGACTCTTCAAACCGTTCCACGTCATCAAAACCGAGGTATTCACCCTGTTGAATTTCAAGTACCTGAAGGGAGATTTTGCCTGAGTTGCTCAGGCGGTGGGTGACAGTCCTAGGAATATGGATCGATTCATTTTCTGACAGTATATGGGTTTCCTGACCACGAATAACGTCAGCAGCTCCGCGTACAATCACCCAATGCTCACTTCGATGTCGATGGCGCTGACGGGATATGTATCTTCCGGGTTCTATCTCAAGAAGCCTCACACGATAAACACTGTTCTCAAGCAATGTGGTGGCACTACCCCAAGGCCTCAATACTCTTGTGTGGAACTTATATTCATGTCGATCACTCTCTTTCAGAGTGTCCACCAGGTGTTTCACATCTTGAGAGCGAGATAAATCACAGACTAGTAGCGCATCATCGGTTTCTACGATGACCAGGTTCTCTACCCCAATACTTGTGACTAGTTTTTTCGTGCTGAAGATTAACGAATTACTGGTCTCATGGGAAATAACGTTTCCACGGAGGACATTTCCGTTCTCATCTTTTTCAGAAACTTGATAGATGCTCTCCCAACTTCCAAGGTCACTCCATCCCATTTCAACAGGAAGTACGGTTACCCGGTTGGACCGTTCCATCACGGCATAATCGACCGAAATGTTGGGGGACTTTTCAAATAGTTTGCTCACCTCTTCATCATTCAGCAAATCTGTAGAAGTTTCTTCTTCAAGGAATAATTTCGCCAATTCAGGAGCACAACTGGCAAATTCCTGCTTCCAGGTACGGACTGAAGCCATGAATATTCCTGCATTCCAAGTATATTGTGAGGAAGCAACAAATTTCTCGGCTCTCTCCTGGCTCGGCTTTTCCAGAAATTTCTCAACTTTGAAGCCTGGCCCACAAGGTTCACCCGCACAGATATAACCATAGCCCGTTTCAGGACGATCCGGCTTAATCCCAAAGGTTACTATGAAACCTTCGTCTGCGAGTTGCTGAGCTTGAAGAAGAGCTTCTTGGAAGCGATCTGGAGCTTGAATGAGATGGTCTGCTGCAAGAATCACTACCGGCTCATCAGCTTCCACATTCTTCAATGTTGATATACCCCAGAGCAGTGCAGGCGCAGTGTTCTTGGCTTGTGGTTCCAGCAATACTTGATGCGCTTTCAGATTCGGAATCACCTGCTCCATTTGCTGTCGTAGTTCAAACTCATGGGTGGCAGAACCGATGACAACAATCTTCTCAGGGGGAACAATGGGGTCAAGTCTTCGACAAGTGTCTTGAAGAAGAGACTCGTGGGATGATCCCAAGTTCAGAAACTGCTTCGGACTCATTGTTCGACTGTAGGGCCAAAGCCGAGTTCCACTTCCCCCTGCCAGTATCATGGCAATCATTCAGACACTCCTGAGGCTGATTTTCTTGAAATGCGCTTGATTCTGCAAAAATTGTGGCAGGCAATATAGGACACTATTTTCCATCAACTAAGTTTTGAAAAATGAAAACTTCTAAAACCATCACTCAACAAGGATTACGCTATGGATCATTTTGAAATAGCAATTGTCGGCGCCGGTATTTCAGGTTTGATGGCGGCAACTTACCTAGCCGAAAAAGGCAAAAACTCGGTTCTTTTCGATAAAGGAAGAGGACCTGGTGGTAGAATGAGTACCAGGCGTTTTGGCGAATTCAGACTGGATCACGGTGCCCAATTTTTTACAGTTCGCGATCCTCGTTTCGAGAAGTATGTCCAGAGTTGGGAGAAAGCTGGGGTAGCAAAAATTTGGTGCAAGGGGTTTTCTGGTACCGGTGATGGCCATCCAAGATTTCGCGGTACTGAAGGAATGAACTCCATACCAAAATGGCTGGCTGGCCAACTTGATGTCAAAACAGGTCACAAAGTGAAATCTGTCCGATTCGTCAATCAATCCTGGCATTTAGATTTTGAAGAATCCCCCAGTGTGTCTGCAGATCAACTCTTGATGACTTCTCCAGTGCCCCAAACGATTGCGCTTCTAGAAGCTGGGCGGGTAGAACTTTCAACTTCTACCAAGAACTACCTTAGTTTGATTTCTTATGATCCATGCATTGCGATGATGGTTCTCCCCAAAGATCCTTTATCTATGCCGGAACATGGAGGATGGCAAATCAATGAAGAGCCACTGCAATTTGTTGCGGACAATCAGCTCAAGGGGCTTCCAAATCCAGGGCAAGCCCTAACTATTCACTTAGGCCCCCAAGCAAGTACTGAACATTGGGAAAGTGAGCCAGAAAAGCTGATTGAGTTAGTTAGAGGAGAGCTGAGAGAAAGAGGTAAAGAGCTTGATATCAAGGACATTCAAATACACCGCTGGCGCTACAGCCAGCCAGCTAGACTTCATGATGAGTCGTTTCTCGTGGCCGAGGGTGTCCCGAATTTAGTTTTTGCAGGAGACGCTTTTGCGGGACCAAAGATTGAAGGAGCCGCTCTATCTGGCTTATCAGCTGCTCAGGCTATGATCGCCTGAACAATTCTAGCTCATCAGAACCGATTGAAAACTGATAATACAATTCAATTATTCTGTGCCGGGGCTGACTCGGTAGGAGCAGCATTTTGAGGATTATCCACCTTCTGCGGAGGTTCTGTTGAGGGTGCTAGGGCCGGAGCTGCCGTTTGCTCCAGATCTCTAGATGGAACTTCCTCTTCATTTGGAGGAATAACTACTCCATCAGCAGGGATTTGTATTTCAGTCGCAGGTAAAAGAGGTTCCTCTACTCCCGGAACGACTGGAACTGCTTT
>CAJXNF010000075.1 GCA_913056375.1 uncultured Pseudomonadota bacterium
CCTCTGGATATTTGCTCTGTGAGGAAATCCACGCAGAAATGTGATAGTACAACACGGAACGACGGTTGAGCTGGTTTCCGAATTTTCTACCAACAGGCAAATGAGCGCTGATCATTCCAGTCGCTTTACTTTTCGGAGAACCATCTGTGTTGTACCCGTCTCCAAATTTCACCAGGTTTGTGTAGATAGCCGTTTGTGGAATCTGTAAATTCCACATTGTGCTGTAGGCTTCTGCCCAGGTGAACGTCAGGGCATCCGGCGGACTCCACTCAAAACTTCTTACATGTTCTTCTGCGGCTTGTATGCCTAATTCAGTGTTGAGGTTTGGATTCCCATCTTCATCAAAGAAGTAGAAGTTAGGGAAATCCATTGAGGCAAAGCGTGCGTAGAAGGTTGCCAGGCCCCAGAATGGACTCATCAAGTTTCCGTTTCCATACATTGGTCCATTTCCAAAATCCTTACCTGTGAAGAATTTGGAGATCGCATCCACTTCATTCCAAGTATTCGGAACATCTAATTCGTACCCAACCTCCTTACGGAATGCTTCCTTTACGTCCTCTCGCTCGTAAATTCCCTTGAGATAGAACCAGGTTTGGTAGTCTCCATCCAACGAGAAGGTGTAGTAACTACCATTGTAGGTATAAAGCAGTTTTTCCATTTCTGGAGATGGAGTTCCTCTCTCTGGATCAGCCCAATCAGGCTGATATCGGCTGACATAGTCATCACAATTGACCGCACCGTTGGAACTGACTAGGTCTCCCGTTGAGTTCCAGGGGCCGGTGTAAATATCAAAGGCTCCGCCACTTGTGGTAACGTCCTGCATTACCTTTTTGAAAATATCTTCTGCGGGTGCACCAATGATATCGATCTCAATCCCTGTTTCTCTTTCCCAAACCTCTTTGGCAGAGGGGGCTCCGTCAGGGAATGGTCCCAACGGTCCAACTTTACCCACGGGAAAAGGTTTGGTGATTTGACCGATAGCTCCATCTGTGAGTAGCATCGTCAGTTTCTGCGGAACTTTCCCCTGAGCCTTGAGCTTTTGGATCCCTTCGATGGCTCTTCCTTCGGACATCGTGTTGTTGTACTGGAATCGTTCAGCACCCTCAAAGCCTGTTGGTCCCCCAGTCATTCCTGGCGCATACCCGTCAGCTGCAAATGCTTCTGTAGGCCAGAAATATGCGCCTCCACCTATACCGTTCAGGGCAAGTGCAGTGGCTGCACTGGTCTTAATGAAATCTCTACGAGATTGCTTCTTCATGGTTTCTCCTGCTTCGTAATGATCTTGTTGATTGCCTGTTAAAACTGAAATAGGCAACTAGGTCACACTTGAACTTCTTGAATATATTTGCTGGCTAATTGAATAAGCCACTCCTTCCTTGCTTACCTCCTTTCAGTGATTCAGGTTAAATGCTTATTAACGACATCAGCGGCTTCCATGTGGGCCATGTGCCCACACTCCAACTGCTCAACGTCCACTCCACTCAACTGAGCACAATTGCTCACAGCCAGGATCTCATCGGCCTTACCCCAGAAGATCTTGGTTGGAACACTCTGAGCTACACTGCTGAGGTCCTCGCTCTGCTTGCCCCCACTATGAAGTGTCCCTGCCAACTGCACCAGCGCTCCTTCCACTCCATCCAGACGCTTGTACTTCAGCAGGTCTGCTACCATCTGCCGACTGACCATCTCCTTATCGGCAAACAACTGCACGGCCAGGGCTTTCAACTCATTACGGCTATTGGCCGTGGCAAAGCCATCGACATACCCCGCATTGATCTCAGTCCCAATCCCCGCTGGCGCCAACAAGGTCAACGCTCCTACCTTCGCCGGACTCTCCCGGGCCACTAATAAGGCCACGAGCCCTCCCATCGAATGACCCACCAGATCCACTTGCCCCAACTCCAACTGATCGATCATCGCCGAAACCATCTTGGCATAGGCTAGCGGTGAAGAGTGCTCAGCACTGACTGTCGAGTCTCCATGACTTGGAAAGTCTGGAGCCAACACGCGTCTGTTGGGAGCTAAGGCCGCCAGGTTGAACTGCCAGTTGTTCTTGTCTCCCCCAAAGCCATGCAGACAGATCAACGGCCGCTCGCCTTCCTCGCTGTCCAGGTAGCGGATCGTCAATCCTTCCCAATCCAGTCTACGATTGATCGTCAGGGGATCTGGAGCCTCATCTGCCGCTGCTGCCGCTGCTGCCGCCTGGGCTTCAGCAATGTAGCTTTCCAGCTCCGCCTCATCAACTTCCCCTTGAGTGATCACTCCCAGCAGGGCCGAAACTGGTAAGACCTCTCCAGGTTGGGCGACAATTCGGTAGAGCACCCCCTCTCCAGGAGATTCGAGCACATTGGCGATCTTGTCGGTCTCAATCTCGACGAGTTCCTGTCCCTTCTCGACTTCATCTCCTTCATCGACAACCCAGTCGTTGACGGTCCCCTTGACCATCGACAGGCCCCACTTCGGCATTGTCACCTTGATCATCTCTCCCATTTTCCTGCTCCTCTCCTCGGGGTGAATACGGTGGGCAGATCAACTTTCAATCTGACCCTTAAGTCAGAGTCATCCAGTTGGATCTGCTAAAAATCTAGTTCTTTCAAAAAAATATCTGTTGGACCGAACCTGGAGACACCAGCAGGCGCCTCCAAAGCTCTGCCATCCTATGCTGAAACCTACTTCAAAGTCCTGACCGCCTCAGCGATCTTTTCCGGACTCGGAATGTAGAGATCCTCCAAAACATCCGAAAACGGCGGCGGACAGTGCGGTGCCGTCACCATCCTCACCGGACCCTTCAACGAGCTAAAGGCCTGCTCCGTCACCTGCGCGCTGATGTCCGCAGCCATGCTGCAGCGGGGGTTCGACTCATCCACCACCACCAACCGACCCGTGTTCTCCACACTCTCAATGATCGTGTCCAGATCCAACGGCGAAGTTGTCCTCGGATCAATCACCTCACACTGGATCCCCTCCTTGGCCAACGCCGTCGCCGCTTCCAACGCCTTGTGGACCATCATCCCAATCGCTACCACCGTCACATCGCCCCCTTCCCGGACCACGTTGGCCTCATTGAACGGGATCGCATACGAACCTTCCGGAACCTCTCCCTTGAGCCCGTAGAGTGACTTGTGCTCACAGAAAATCACCGGGTCATTGTCCCGGATCGACTGGATCATCAAGCCCTTGGCATCATACGGCGTCGAAGGAATCACCACCTTCAATCCCGGAATGTGCGTGAAGATCGGATACAGACACTGCGAGTGCTGTGAAGCTGCCCGTAACCCAGCCCCAATCATCGTCCGCACCACCAGCGGCGTCTCCGCCTTGCCTCCAAACATGTACTTGAACTTCGCCGCCTGGTTGAAGATCTGGTCAAAACAGACCCCCATGAAGTCGATGAACATCAACTCCGCCACCGGACGCATCCCACAGGCTGCTGCCCCCGCTGCCGCCCCAATGAAGGCTGACTCCGTGATCGGTGTGTCCATGATCCGGTCCCCCACCTTGGCATGCAGGCCCTTGGTCACCCCAAGCACCCCACCCCAGGCATCGATCTCTCCTTCGGCACCCATCCCACCAACGTTGTCCTCGCCCATCGCAATCACCGTCTCATCGCGGGCCATCTCCTGGGCCAACGCCTCGTTGATTGCGTCCTTGAATGTTAACTCTCTGGCCATGTCTTGTTCTCCTTTGTGTTGCCGTTCTTCGTTCAGGGATAGCTTACGTAAACGTCCGTCATCAGGTCGGCCGCCGTCGGCTTCGCTGAGGACTTCGCATGTTCTACCGAGGCTTCAATCTCTGCAGCCACCTCCTTGTCGATGGCATCCAACTGCGCCTGCGTCAACAACCCCTGCTCGGTCACCCGCTTGCTGAAGAGCATCAGGCAGTCCTTGCTCTCCTTGACCTTCTTGACCTCATCCACCCCACGGTAGGTCTGGGCATCCCCTTCAAAGTGTCCATAGTAGCGGTTGAGCTTGCACTCAATCAGCGTCGGACCTCCCCCTTCACGGGCCCGCTTGATCGCTTCCCCGGCCACCTCGTAGACTGCAAAGAAGTCGTGACCATCAACCACGACCCCCGGCATCCCAAAGGCTGCTGCACGGTCAGCGATGTTCTCACAGGAGACCGACCACTTACTGCCGGTGGACTCAGCGTAGCCGTTGTTCTCCGCCACAAAGATACAGGGCAGGTTCCAGACGGTCGCCAGGTTCAGGGACTCCAACGTCGTCCCCTGGTTGGAGCCACCATCACCAACGAAGGCGATCGCCACCGCACCGTTCTTGCGGAACTTGGCGGCCAGGCCGGCACCACAGATCAAGGGAGGCCCCGCACCGACGATCCCGTTGGCGCCCATCATCCCCTTTTCCAAGTCGGCGATATGCATCGAGCCACCCTTGCCGGCACAGGTGCCGTTGCGGCGACCGTAGATCTCCGACATCATCCCGTTGATCTCGACCCCCTTGGCGATGCAGTGTCCGTGACCCCGGTGGGTACTGGCGATCCGGTCTTCATCGTTGAGGTGCATGCAGAAGCCGACGGCAGAGGCTTCCTCGCCAGCATAGAGATGGACGAAGCCGGGAATCTCTCCCGTGGCAAACTCGTCGTGGACTCGGTCCTCAAAGGCCCGGATCTGACGCATCTTGCGATAGGCTTGCAATAATTTAGATTCACTCAGGCTCATGTGCTACTCCCTAAATCTGAATGTTGAGTGAGACAGAGATTTGAAGAAAATGACTTGTTGTCATGTTCAACATGGACAGATTCTGTGCCAATTATATTTCAATATTGATTTCAGCTACTTAATACATTTTCCAATTAAAAAAAGTGGGGCAAGACAGAATTTACTATGGGGCGTTTGGGGTATTTGTCCCATTCAGATGAACGAGATTTCGGGGACTAGAACAAACTCTTAGCTTAGCTCAATTGTTCTGCGTTCATCACGACGATTGAGTTACTCGTAATAAAGTATTCGGTTATATTCCTACTTAAATTCTAATTTTTGGAAAACATTTTGATACAAAAACTGAGTTAAAATTTCTTCGTTTAATTGATATTTTCAAAATTTAAATCTCCTGAGCAAACATTTGATAAAACATTTGATAAAACATTTGAATTCTGTTAGTGAATCGCCTGATTAAATGATTATTTGCAAACATTTTTTCAAAAAATTTAAATTAAGAATTTAATTTTTAAATCTAGATTGAGCTTATCCAGCCAGCCTAAATAGTCAGGGGATTAAATCTGGTTTGGTAGCAATTAGGGGAGGAAAAATGAATCAGCGTCAAGACGTTCTCCACGTTGAGGAAATTCAAAGTGTGATTAATGAGACCCACCAAGGGGATCGAGACCAAGAAATTCTTGATTCTTGGCGCCGATGCATCAACGTCCATGCACTAAATCCGTTTGAAAGGAGATCTGCCTACATTCTCCCAGAAGAGCATCTACGTGAACACGTAGATGAAGCTGAAGATTTATTGAGAACAGCAAGATTCGGCCTCGAAACTCTCTATCAGGAAATTGTTGGGCACAATTATGTGGTCTTACTGACGAATTCTCAGGGAGTCACTTTGGATTATCTTTGTGATCCTGATAAAGAATCAGATTTTCGCAAAGCAGGTCTTTACTTAGGAGCAGAATGGTTAGAGGAAAAGGTAGGGACAAATGGTATCGGTGCCTGCATCTACACTGGGAAACCAATCACGGTTCACAAAACAGATCATTTCCATGCCTCCCATATCTCACTTACCTGCACAGCAGCTCCAATCTATGATCCTTTTGGAAACCTGGCAGCAGTTCTTGACGTATCGGCTCTACAAGCGCCCAGTGCCAAAAACTCCCAGTCGTTTGCCCAACAGCTTGTAAGTATCTGGGCATCTAGAATCGAAATGGCGGCCTTAATCAATAACTACAAATCCGAATGGCTCGTCACATTCAGCAAGTCCTCAGTCTTCTTGGAGATCACTCCAGACTATGCAATTTCTTTAAATTCAAGTGGAAGGATCACTGGAATGACGAGTAAAGCCTTGGCTCTGCTGAATCCCAAAAAGGGAAATCATCAAGGTAATGAAATTCTGAATGAACTGTTGTCCGATTACTTTGAATTGCGGATGGAAGAACTCCCACTAATGAATCGGAACACTCCTGTTCATAAAAGATTGGTCCGCATGCACAACGGAGAAACCTACTTCATCAGTGCAACACAAACTAGACAACCAGTCAGAAACACTCTTGGAGATACACCTTATAAAGCATATGGGGTGCTCCATGGGGGTGATAAAAAGATGGAGAGCATCGCGCACAAGCTCGACAAACTTGTTGAAGCAGAGGTTAATATCCTACTCCAAGGTGAAACCGGAACAGGCAAGGAATTTCTTGCAAAATACATCCATGGAATGCGCAGAGTCCCAGGTCCATTCATTGCGATTAACTGTGCAGCCATTCCTGAAAACTTAATTGAAAGTGAGCTGTTTGGTTACGAAAATGGTGCCTTCACCGGAGCCAGAGCAAAAGGGAAAATCGGCCTCATCGAACAGGCGAATGGTGGAATTCTTTTCTTGGATGAAATTGGGGATATGCCTCTGAATCTGCAGGCCAGGTTGCTCAGAGTGCTGGCTGAAAAGGAGGTGATGAGAATTGGTTCATCAAAGACGAAGCACATTGATATTCGGGTGATTTGTGCTTCCCACCGCAACTTGCGAGAGTTGGTAGAAGATGGCGAATTCAGAGAAGATTTATACTACCGTGTGGCAGGCATTACTTTCACGATGCCCGCACTTAGAGAACGTGAGGATCTCAAGTGGTTGATCAATCGAATTCTGGCAAAACAACACAAAGGACAGAAAGAATCAGTAACCACCATCTCTAGAGAAGCCGAAGAAGTGTTGCTTCAGTATAGGTGGCCTGGGAATATTCGGCAGCTTGAAAACATCCTTGAATTGGCAAAACTTCTTGGGGAAGGTCACATCAATCTGAGTGACCTGCCTGAAGAAATTCAATATGGAGGAAAAAGCAAATCGGATCCATCAAGAACCTTTACGACAACTGCTGAACAGGATTCTGAATCAATCTCACTCTACGATTTGCTGGAGGAAATGAATTGGAATATCTCAGCAGTTTCCAAGCGTATGGGATGTGATCGGAAAACAATTTATCGACACATGAAAAAAGCAGGGATTTCTGTAAAACGCCTCAGTCATCAGTGGACTGAAAATATGAACTAGGGCTTGGTGCTCACAAACCAGATCGAGCGTTTTTCATGGCTAGATAGTGATCTCGATAACTTTGATAAAAAGGCTGATAAAGACCATGAGTTTCAGAATTTGGTTCGATCACCCTATCAATCTGCACCATTTTCCGAGCCGCACTGCCAATATCACTAAATGCTCCTGAACCAACTGCTGCCAAAATCGCGGTGCCTAGAGCCGGAGCGTCTGGAACCTTAGTCAGAGTCAATGGCAAATTGGAAACATCCGCGTGAATTTGTAGCCACAAATTCGATCTTGTAGCCCCTCCCGCCAAGACAACGGTTTCCGCTGCGAAACCGTTATTCCTCATTGTTTCAAGGATCAATTCAGTTCCAAACGCAATCCCCTCTAAGGAGGCTCGAAATAGATGGCCGCGTCCATGCTTCAACGTAAGCCCACTAATGACGCCCCGTGAAAGAGGATCCGTGTGAGGAGTTCGGTTTCCCTGAAAATGCTCTTGAATAATAACTCCTTCTGACCCAGGTTCTAACTGAGCCGCCTCTTGGTTCAATTCTTCGTAGGATGGGTTGCCCAGAGTTCTACGAATCCAGCTGACGACAGAACCTGTAGAGGTTTGACCACCCTCCACCACATGCAGTCCAGGGATTACTGCATCAGCATAGGTTCCCCAAATTCCCTGACCGTGGAAAGCCTGAGAACTCAACCCTAAGTGGAGATGAGAAGAACCTGTAATAAATGCCAGACTTCCCGGATCCACAACACCCAGACCAATCATCCCAATAAAAGCATCAGCGCCACCTTGCAGGACAGGCAAGCCTTCTTGGAGATCCAAATGAGCAGCTGCATTTGGTGTCAAGCCTCCAATTTCTTCACCCAATCGAAGCACTGTGTCTGGCCATTTTTTCAACAACCCTGGCATCCCTAAATTTTCAACCATGCTACTCGCCCATCCACCCCAGCCAGGCCCATAGTGCCATCGTACTGAGACATTGTTGATACTGGCAACTCGCTTGCCTGTCAGGTGAAGATTTAAGTAATCTTGAAACTCACAGACAGTCTCTGCATTCCGGAAAATTTCAGGCTCATTTTGATGAATCCATAATGACTTTGGAATCATCCATTCAGCACTGACTGGCCCATTTCCATTACTGTTGACTTGTAGCGCGGGATCACCCGTTGCCAAGACTTGCTCTGTCTGCGGAGCAGAGCGCATGTCCATCCAAATCAAGGCGGGTCTCAGTGGATTTCCAGCACCATCCAGGACCACAACACTGCAACAAGTCGTATCCAGACAAAGACCTAAGATTTCCTGCTTGCCCACTTTGGCATCGATCACCGCTTGGCGGACAGCTCCCCCGAGAGCATTCCACCAATCTTCTGGATTTTGTTCTGCCCAACCAGGAACAGGGAAGTTAGTCGGATAAGTCACTGATGCAAAGGCTAGCGGATTCCCCAAGAGATCGAAGACTCCGGCACGAAGCGACTCAGTTCCGCCGTCTACCCCAATGACATATTTTTTCTGCATGTGTTCCCCTGATTTGTCAGAATCGAAAAAATTTTAAGCCGAGTCAGCCTGTAAAATTCTCAACAGTAGCGGTGCAGCTTCAATTTGAGGCACATGGCCCACCTTTGAAAGTCGGTGTTGGGCAACCCAACCGGGCAATCCATTGAGGTGCCTGACGGGGAGGATCAAATCTTCTTCCCCCCATAGTATGCGAACTGGCTGATTCAATTTGCTCAATAAACTCTGGCCATCCCATTCCTGACTTCCCGATGGGAAGATACTATTTAAGAGATCCCTCGCCTGAACTCTCCGGCTTGAGCTACCAAAATTATTCTTGGTGGCTTCAATCAAATCCTTACTAACCCAGCGTAGATCATAAAAAAGGCGAGACAGAGCAAGCTCGATTTCTGACTCTGAGAGTTCTTCCGTAAATTGCTCGACAGCAGCCAAATTTATTTCAGTGCCGAATCCGACTGGAGCCAACAGCGTAAGCTGGCGAACCATGTTGGTTTGCTGAGAGGCCAGATAAACAGCAATCGCTCCTCCAAGGGAATGACCAACAAGATCGACTGTCCCTAGTTCAAGTTCGATAATGACCTGCTCAAGATGTTGAGCTAAGGCCTGCACACCCCCACTCCTTTGCCAACCTTCTGACTCACCATGCCCAGGAAGTTCCAAGGCAATGACATCTCGATGACGTGACAAAGGACCATGGATTAGCCTCCACGAATGAAGATCCGATGCAAAGCCATGCAATAGTACAACAGGAGTACCGCTTTGTTTTCCTCGTCTCAGAAAACGAATTCCTCCAGGTCCCATTTGTGGCCCCAAAGATTTTTTGGGGGGAGCTACAGAAGGTTCATTTTGAAAAACTTTAACAACATCCGATCTCTCAATTCTGCCCGCTGGCCCAGTTCCAATGACTGTCTTTAAATCGATGCCATAACGTTTGGCTAGTCTTCTTGCACCGGGAATTGATCGGATCAGGTCCGGAGCTTTTTCATCATGTGCCAAGGATTGCGAGGGATTGTATGAGATAGGGGGAGATTCAGAGTTGCTTTTTGAGGGACCTTTTTCCGTCTTAGTTGATATT
>CAJXNF010000076.1 GCA_913056375.1 uncultured Pseudomonadota bacterium
GCTAAAGGTCGTCATGATCCTTGTGTCTTGCCCAGAGCCGTACCTATGGTTGAAGCAATGATCAATCTGGTTCTGCTAGATCATTGGTTGCGCAATCGCAACAAAAAACTCGCAGACTTAGAAGGATAAATCCTTCAAAATACTGGTTCAAAATGCTTGGCTTTTCTTTTGCAGATTATAATTAAACTGAGCGTGTTAAGACAAACTCACTCGATTTGCAAATAGGATTTGCCAGCAAGGTCCCATGAATCAGCAAAGAAAGTTTCAGGACACCCACCATTCTTCAGATTCCCTCAGCCAACGGATGATTGTCCGTCGCTACCAACCGGCATCACGGCGAGGCTGGAATCCCTACCAACCGGCAATGTTTGTTGCAATGGGCGTAGTTTGTTTCGCTTGCTCGCTAGCGGTACAGATACTCATTTTAAGCTAGCGACAAATGCCTTATGATGTCTTCAACGGTGATGCTGACGGGCTCTGCGCCCTGCAGCAGTTGAGGCTTCATCAACCTGTAGAAGGCCCTCACCTAGTCACTGGTCCCAAACGGGAGACCTCTCTTCTTCGCAAGATTCCTTTAGTTGATCCCACGGAAATTACTGTCTTGGATATTTCACTACGTGCCAATCGTAGTGATGCAGAACGTCTCCTCCAAGACGGCCATCGACTGACCTACATTGACCATCACAACTCCGGCCCCATTCCTGAGCACAAGAATTTTATTAGTCATATTGATACTGATCCTGCCGTTTGCACAAGTGTCATAGTGGATCAAATGCTGGAGGGCAAATACAGAGATTGGGCGATTACAGCGGCCTTCGGAGACAACCTGATAGACACTGCAAAAACACTAGCACAGAAGACTAATCTAAGTTCATCCCAAGTTAGAAAACTTCAGGAGTTGGGCGAACTGCTGAACTACAACGGCTATGGTCGAAAAGTCGACGATCTCTGGTTTTCTCCTGAAGAGCTGTTTTGGAAAATGCAAGGATACCAGAGCCCACTGGATTTCTACGGAGAGGCTCCGGAATTCTTGGCTCTAAGAGAAGGGTATGCAGAGGACTTACGACGCGCTGAAAAAGCACCAACCATTTTTGAAAACTCAAACCTACGCATCTATCAGTTGCCTGATGCGTCTTGGAGTCATCGAATTGTCGGAGCATTCAGCAATTTAAAGGCAAGAAACCATCCTGAACAAGCTCAGGTTGTGATGGTGGAAAAACCCGAAAGGACTCAGCTAGTCAGTGTTCGTTCCCCAAAAATACACCCTGTTGGGGCTGATGAGATCTGTCTTCAGTTTGAAGGAGGTGGCAGACCAGCCGCTGCTGGGATCAATGATCTGCCAATGGCAAAATTTGAGGATTTTAAGCAGGCTTTAATTCAGCGGTTTTGCGTCTGATTCTTCAGGGGCCTCATTATACATCCGATTTGGCTGTCCTGTTGAAAACAGAACCTGTCTCCAGAAATCTCCATTAGGATCAATTCGTTTTTTCTGCTGCACCACAGCTTCCAGTGGAACATGGGTGAAATGACTGTTCCAGTAACCTATCATAACGTCTGTACGACCAGCCATTCCTGCGTGAACAGCATGATCTGCAAGGTGATAGCAGAAAATCGCATCATGAGGATTAGCAGGCAAAGATCGAATTAAATAGCTTGGTTCGATCAGTCGAACACTAACAGGGGCCTTGCCTTCAAAATGCTTCTGAATACTCTCTTTCAGGAATGAACCAATATCACTATAACGAATATTGCCTGAGGGATCTCTCTTTTCTATCCTGTTCGACATCAAGTATTGACCAGCACCCTCTGCAACGACAATCACCGAATGCGGATGCTGTCCTTTCTTTTGTTTCTCGTCAAAACTATTTTCCATAGCCGCCATCATTCCTTCCGGACCATGCAGGTCAAAGCGAACTTCTGGGATCAGCACAAAATTCACATCAGGACAGGCTAAAGAGGTATTCGCAGCAATAAACCCCGAATCACGCCCCATCAACTTGATTACAACAACTCCATAGTGAGCGCCATAGGCTTCGACATGTGCTGATTGCACGGCTTCTACTGCCTTAGAAAAAGCAGTTTCAAATCCAAAGGTTTTTGAGCAGTAAGAAATGTCATTGTCGATCGTCTTTGGCACACCAATTACAGCAATCTTGAGATCTCTAGCTTTGACTTCCTGGGCAATTGCATGCGCGCCTCGTAAAGTTCCATCCCCACCAATACAAAACAGGATTTTAATTGTATGCCGATCTAGGCAGTCTACAATTTCTCCAATATCTTGGGGCCCTCTTGAGCTAGAGAGTATGCTGCCTCCTTGGTGATGGATGTTTACAACTGAGTCCGGCGTCAATTCCATAATGTCATGTCGATATTTTGGAATAAATCCCTGAAAACCATAGCGGAAGCCATAGATCTTACGCACACCATAGTTGTGATACATCTGCATCACCAGAGCTCTGATCACATTGTTGATTCCAGGGCAGAGCCCTCCACAAGTCACAATGGCCGCTCTGACCTTTGAAGCATCAAAAAACGTCATCGCTCTTGGACCGGCAGCTTCAAAGCTTACTGGAGACTCTCCTCCAAATAACTCATGCTGATTAAGATTATTAAAAGTAGCTTGGTATAGAACCCTCTGGGAATCCTCAACAAATCGAAAGTTATCCTCCTGGGAGCTTGTGCTGAGTGGTAAAGGTGATTGGATACGACAATTGCCCAGACTTGGGACAACAAACTGCTCATTCATTTCATTCCTTTTGGTGATCCTTTAATTGGTTTGAACGCCCATGCCTATCAGTTTATGAACGATTACGCAAAATTATTAGAAATTTCCTATCCTCCAAGACTACGCTTGTTTGTTTAACTTACTTTTCATAATTATCAGGCTTGCTAAACAGTCCTTCAAAAACTGACTTTTCTGAGATTACACCATGAGTACCAATGTCCTGTCCATGATCCTAGCTGGCGGAGAGGGAACTCGATTACATCCTTTGACAGCTGTGCGCGCAAAGCCTTCCGTACCTTTTGGTGGAAACTATAGAATCATTGATTTTGTACTGAGCAACTTTATCAATTCTGGACTGATGCAGGTCTTTGTACTAACGCAGTTCAAATCTCACTCCCTGATGGAACACCTGCGGCAAGGTTGGAGGATTTCGGGTATTCCGAATGTCTTTATTGATCCAATTCCCGCCCAGATGCAAACGGGCAAGAAGTGGTATGAAGGAACAGCTGATGCGATTTACCAGAACCTAAATCTGATTTATGACAGTGATCCTGATCTGGTCTGTGTCTTTGGAGGAGATCACATCTATAAGATGGACATCAGCCAGATGTTACGCTTCCACACCAAGCGTCATGCTGAATTAACCGTGGCAGCTATTCCCGTGCCGCTTCATGAAGCAAAACATTTTGGGATCATTGAGGTTGATGATGAATGGCGGATGACAGGCTTTGTGGAAAAGCCTATCAACCCTCCAAAGCCGATGCCAAATGATCCTCATCATGTACTGGCCTCGATGGGCAATTACGTGTTTGAACGAAATGCCTTGGTGAATGAACTCATCTTGGATGCTCAGTTCGCTGACTCTGATCATGATTTCGGAAAAAATATCATCCCAAGAATGTTCCCACGGGGCCAAGTCTTCGTGTATGACTTTTCTCAAAATAGAGTTCCGGGTGCTGTCGAAGAAGAGGTTGGCTACTGGCGTGACGTAGGAACCTTGGACGCTTATTGGGAATCAAACATGGATCTGGTCGGTATCAAACCAGAATTCGACCTCTACAACCAGAAGTGGCCTGTACGAAGCCACACTCCTCCTTTGCCTCCCGCAAAATTTGTGCACTTCAGCGATCTGCGGACGGGCCATGCGATCAATGCGATTATTTCTGCTGGATCCATCATCAGTGGCGCCTTAGTGATCAATAGTGTTTTGGGATACAACGTCCGTGTTCATAGCTACTCCCACATTAGTGAATCAGTCATTATGAATGACGTTGATATTGCCAGGAATTGTCGAATTAAGCGGGCTATCATCGACAAGCAGGTCAAGATTGGCCCTGATACTGTAATTGGCTATGATCTGGAAGCTGATCGCCAGCGCTACCATGTAACTGACTCTGGGATTGTAGTAATTCCGAAGGGTTCTACAATCAACTGAGTATGAAAATTCTCTTCTTGTCCTCTGAAGCTACCGGACTCCTCAAGACTGGTGGCTTGGCTGATGTTGCTCGAGCTCTCCCCCTGGCGCTTCGTCAGAAAGGCCACGACGTAAGACTTGTTCTTCCTAATTATCTCTCCATTGCAAGATCCAAAAACTACTCAACTGTAGTCTCCTCACTGGGGGTTCCAATGGGAGACACAGAGCTTTTCTGTGCAGTTCAACTGACAGAGCTAGAGCGGTTACCTGTTTATCTGATTGAATACAATGATTTTTTCTTACGTAGTCATCCCTACGAAGATGTAGCCGGCAATCCCCATCCAGATAACGGAGAACGCTTTGGTTTCTTTTGCAAAGCTGCGCTTCAACTCTGTCTAGCTGAAAACTTCATTCCGGACATCATCCACGCTAACGACTGGCAAGGGGCGTTAGCTTGCCTTTATTTGCATCAGTATCGAAGTACCTATCCTGAATTTGCTAAGACGCGCTCTCTGCTGACTATTCACAATGGCGGTTATCAGGGGCATTGCCCTGCCTCTGCAAGATCCTTTCTGGAGATCGGGGATCATTGGTTTCATCCAGCAGGGTTTGAAGATCATGGGCAAATCAATTTGCTGAAAGGTGGGCTGAGGACTGCGGATCAATTGAATGCAGTGAGTGTTGGTTATGCTGAAGAACTAAAAACTCCACTGGGAGGTCATGGTCTACATGAGTCTTACGAGGCACGCAAAGAAGTTTTCAGTGGAATTTTAAATGGCTGTGAATACGAGGTATGGAATCCGGCAAATGATCCCTATCTAACTTCCAACTATGATCTAGGAAACTTATCAGGAAAATTTGAATGTAAGTCGGCATTGCAAGCTGAGATGGGACTACCAGAAGCTCCCGAAGTTCCTTTGATTGGAATTGTTAGTAGGTTGACAGGACAAAAGGGATTTGATTTCTCTTTACCGGCGATTGCCAAAGTTCTGAGTGAGCAAGTTCAGTTTGCAATTCTAGGTAGTGGAGAGCGCTGGATTGTTGAGGAAATCACCAGATTGAGTGAGATGAATCCAGGGAAATTGCAGTTTCACGATGGTTATAGTGAGGCTTTAGCTCATCGAATTGAAGCTGGAAGTGACTTCTTCCTGATGCCCTCGCTCTATGAACCCTGTGGACTCAATCAGATGTATAGTCTTCGCTACGGCACGCTTCCGATCGTTAGAGCCGTAGGCGGTCTCCGAGATACGGTTTGGGAGAACGATACATCGGGTGGGAACGGAACTGGGTTCGTATTTACAGAGCCCAATGCGGATGATACTCTTGCGGCGATAAAGAGAGGGATTGATTGTTTTACCAATGACACCGCTTCATTCGAAAACAGAATGAAATTGGGTATGCGCCAAAGATTTTCCTGGGAAAACACCGCTACCCAATATGAAAACATCTATACCAAAGCTCTGAAAACTCCTATCAACTAACCCAACTCCCCACGAAACAAGCGATCCACCTCATTGTTCCATGATTCTGTTTCTGGTGAATTTGGTGGATTTGGACTTTCCGGCATCACCAAACCTTCTCGATTTTGAGCTTCTAGCAAGCGGCGAATAGCTTTCAGTTCTGAATTGTTTTCCTGTACAGCTTGTAAAAGTGCTTTTAGGAGTTCTACTTCCATTGAGTGTACTCAGTTACTGCGACTTCAAAGAGTCATTGACGGGTGATCTCCCCAAGGCAGGATTCGACTGACTGCGTATAACTGTTACCGAAGAGATTGAAGTGATTCAGTAGGTGATAGAGTTGATAGACTTTTTGTCTTCGAGCAAAGCCTTCGCTTTTTGGCCGTATCTCGTGATAAGCATGATAAAACGGTGTGGGGAATCCTCCGAAAATATAAGTCAACGACAAATCTGCTTCTGGATCACCATAGTAAATAGCTGGATCAATCACAACTGGCTCACCACTGTTGCTGACCAATACATTTCCGCTCCACAGATCTCCGTGTAGTAAAGAAGCCTGTGTTGATGATCCTTCCAAAGGTGCTGGCCAGAGAATCTCTAACTTGTGCCAGAGTCGTTTTGTTGTTTTTGGGATTCCACGCTGTACTGCCATTTCCCATTGGGGTAACAGCCTTCTTTGCCAGAAAAACTCTTTCCAGTTCCCATTGCAGTGATTTTTCTGTGGACTCCGGCCGATGAAATTATCTTGATGGAATCCATGAATTTTCCGGGAATAGGCATGTAAATTAGCCAATTGCTGACCCAGCTTTGGCCAAAAATCTGTAGGGGGATTAATGGCGGTGGGTATGAATTCCAGAACAAGAAAATCTTCAGTCAGCCTGATGACTTCAGGAACACGGATCGCACCTGATTTTGCTAACTCATTGAGACCCTCTGCCTCTGCTGCAAGCATTCCTGGCAATAAGCCCGTTGACAACTTAACGAATACAGTTTCCTCCGCTGTTTTGACTTGCCATGCTTCACTAATACAACCACCAGAAACCGGCAACATATCTAGAATAGGTTGGTCCAGAACCGCTTGTAGACTTTCACGGAACTCTACAGTCATTGAGCTTTCAATGTCTCCATCAATCCCGCACAGGCATCTTCCAAAATATCAATCACTAGTTCAAAACCTGCATCTCCACCATAGTAGGGGTCTGGGACTTCATTTACCTTCATGGTTTGGCAGAAATCAGTCATCCTTCGGATTTTAGATGCATATTCTCGAGAAGAGTCCAAACCCATTACATCTTGGTAGTTACGATCATCCATAACCAGAATCCAGTCATAGTAAGGAAAGTCACTCTCTGGATGAAGTTTACGGGAACGGCTTGGTAAATCATATCCTCGTATCTGAGCATGCTTCCGCATTCTTGAATCAGCTGGCTCTCCAACGTGATATCCGTGCGTCCCGGCGGAATCACATTCAATCAACTCTTCTAGCCCATCTTTCCGGATCAGGTGGAGCATGATTCCCTCAGCTGTCGGGGAACGACAGATATTGCCCATGCACACAAAAAGCAACCGCGACTGCTTACTCATCGTTTCTTGCCACTTTGGAAAATGAACACATAACGTCCCACAGCGATTTCATCTCCATCATGAAGCTCTTTTTGCTCAACACGTCTTGAATTCAGATAAGTCCCTTCTGTACTTAGGTTTTGGAGCTTGTAAACTGTCCCCGACCGAAAGATACGTGCGTGTCTGAGGTGAACACTTGAATCCTCAAGTACCATGTCGCAAGTCTCAGATCTACCTAGTATCATGATGTTGCGTACTAATGGAAAATCCTGACGGTTACCGAGAAAGCGCAAAGAAGCCGTTGAAGAGGGTAAGGGGCCTTTCGGAGTTAACGATCGCCGTGGATAGAGCAACGGGTTCCCTTCTTCAGCAGAGGGAAGCACAAAGGCAGGCAATCGATTTCTGAAAAGCAGAGTTAACTCACCGATATCCAGCACGTCCTCGTTTTGCAGCAAAACTTTGTTCATGCGGCGACGATTCACCAACAAGGCGTTCTTACTATTCCGGTCTTCCAAGTAAAATGAATTCTGCTTTGGAGTCAGTGCAACCTTCTCTAAATTCGCTGACAATCTGAGCTTATTTTTTGTTTCAATATCGTTCAGATAATCCAAGGTGTAGTTCTTTAGCTCCAAGGGCAGAAATCGATTATTCTCTCCGGGAGTAATGATTTCAAAACCAAGTTCCACTTCGGTTTTGCGAACAGGTTGGCTACGCGATCGCCAAAACCAGAATAGGCAACCCGCTAGTGTCAGCATTAAACCGAGCAGGATTCCAAATTGTAAGGGATCGATTGGTTCCAGCGGGGGCACAATTTTGAGGCGATCAACAGAAGACGAGGTGGGTTCGTGCAGAACAAATTGTACACTTGGGGATTGCATATCCGCATTAGCATGCGTTGGCACCAGCCCCATCACTAGCAACACTCCTATGAGAAGTCGTTGCCAGTTACGAATTGAATCAGGCATTGCTATTTGGTGAACTGCAGCAGCGCCGTTCCGATCTTGATAAGGTCTCCTGACTGGAGTTCTTGCTGCACAACAGGCCTGTAATTCAACAGTACTTCCTGGGAATCACCATAATTCTTTAACAAAATTTGACCCCGATCTCGCTCGATACAAGCTTGTTCTCCACGTACTTCTCGAAAGGGATGTAGGATCAGATTGTTTTGAAGGCTATACCCTAGTGAACTATAAAACGGATGGAGCCAGTAAACATGTCCTTCACGCTCCCCGGTTAGTAGATGTAATCGGGAACGATTGAACAGTGCTTCTGGCAGTCCCAATAGCAGGGAAATACCAAAACCTATTGACAACAGCGGAATCCAACTAGCAAATCCTTGAATCAGAAAAACCGACTGCAATGTTGATAAAATATAGAGAGCTCCTCCGCCACCGACAGCCGCTAAGAGCCCAAGTTGTAGGCGGACTTTCCAAGCATTACATCCTCTCGAAGTTAGAATTCCGATACCACCTCCCAATAAAACCGCATAGAGCAGTCCTCCAAATTGGTACTGTGGAAATCTTTCAGAAAATGTCACAGAGAGTAGAGTCACACCTAAGCCTAGTAACAAACCATCAAACAAACCGTTTACTCCTTGTTTGACCAAGGATTCAATTTCACTTCCTTGAAAGTAGATCTCACGGATTTGGAGTGCCATCCCCAAGCCTGCTCCAAGTAACGCTCCTTCCAAAATGTGATGTAACAATGGAAGTGTCATTTCCGGCAAACTAAGAAAACTCTCAGCGAGAATTGAAACAAATTGCGCCACTAGCCAAGCTAACAGGCTACCAAGCAGCCCAAGACTCAATACACTTGGTAGATATAAATGTCTCATTGCAGGATTGAAACGCTGAGGAAAATTGACTTTCAGGGATGCACCGAGGGAAGGAGCATCACCTTGTTCAAAGAAAACTGCAAAAGATTTCTTTGGTCATCAATTTCTTTGGATCAGTTACTGGGAGGTGAGAGTTTTTTACGAATGAAAGTCGGAATGTCTAAATTTTTGTGAAAGTCCCTGCGGTTCTGAAACCCCCGAATAGTCGGTTGCGCAGTTAGCGTTGGATTTGCAGTCGAGATAGTAGTCTTTTCCGTCACATCAACTTTATTTACAATGCTTTCAGTAGTTCTGGGCATCTCTCTGAGTTCCTGAGCCCGCCGCTGATGAGCATCCGTCAACTTCTTAGCCGCAGATGAGTTAAAAATTTCCCTCGGGGCTGTCTCAATTTCTACCCCTTCTGGTCGCCTGATCCTTGCACCTGAAGCACTGGCTACTGCAATTACTGGTTCCACAGTTTCTACGATAACCGATTCTTCATTTCTATCAGGTGGAGTATTTGTTTTTTGGATTGTTGGAATTACTTCAACCTGGCCCACTGCTTCGTTTGGCTCTTCTAGCGGAACCCTTTCCTCTAGAAAATGATTTGTCGGTGCAGCAACATACATTACAGGTTCAACCTCTTCATCGCCAACCTCACTTCCTCCTAAAGAATAAAAGGCCGGTTCTTCTGATTCATCATCTACAATCTCTGGAATTTCTTCCTCTGCCGCATCTAGACTTA
>CAJXNF010000077.1 GCA_913056375.1 uncultured Pseudomonadota bacterium
TTCAAACGTCTCTTCTTCCAAAACCTCCGGCTCACCTTCAGCCATCGGGTCGCCAGACATCTCGTCATCTAAGGTCACCAGTGCTTCATCTTCCGGTATTTCTGTCAATTCAACCTCTTGCTGTTCCAAATCTGCCATCTCCTGATCAAGACCTTCCAGTTCGCTGAGCATCGACTCTGCTGCCAGTTCATCCTCCTCCTCAACTTCTTCTGAAGAATCCACCTCTGCAGCAGCTAGGAATTCGTCCTCAACAATCGGCAACTCAATTTCTTCTTCAGGTGCAATCTCTTCGACAACTGGAGCAGGAGGAGGCTGTAACTCTTCAAGATCTTGCTCAAAGACCTGGCGTCGCCACTTCTTCTTCTCAACAACCGGAGTCTCTTCTTTAATGACTTCTTCCTCTGCTGGCTCAGGTTCTGTCACATCTGTTTCTTCAGCCTCATCCAGCAAAGGCAAGTCTGCTTCGGCAAACAGATCCGGATGTTCGACCTCATCTGCTGACAAGTCATCTTCCTCTTCTTCCACTGATAGATCTATTGCTGAGGAGTCCGGCAGCTCTTCTTCAACCAGGGTAAACTCTTCTTCTTCGGGCTCTAGCATCAGCTCATCATCTTCATCCAGAGTGAGGTGGAATTCTTCCAATTCTTCATCATCAGCACCGATCGCCAGTACGGCTGTTGCCTCAAAGTCTTCTACTACTGCGGCTAGTCCTCCGTCCTCCGTTGCTGCTCCTGATTCTGTGAGCAACACACTATCATTGTTGGTCAGTGTTTCTGCTAGTTCCTCATCTTCTAGAGTGGTAGCAGCCAGATAATAATCCATTTCGCGCACATTCGGAGTGTAGCGAGTACGCAAGGGTCCTTGGATGACCTCTACCGTTGACAAAGCAGGCAGTACCGGATCAAAATCATTTTCACTCAGTGAAATGGGAGTGACATCGTCGCGCAGAACCTGATCCACATCAGGAGTGCGACTCCAGATATCCAAATCAACATCGAAATCGTTTTGGTGAATATCAACGTTTTCCATTACCAACCCCTGCGATGAGGTGATAATCGGTCCACGATAAGCATCTTTGACTGGAGGTGTCGACACCACAGGCACAACCGTTGGAGCAGCCTCTACTGCTGCTTTGGCGGCTACAGCGGCTTCCTTCCAATCGTCTTCATCGATTTCTTCGAAGAGTGCAAAATCATCTTCGTCCTCGGCCAGTTCGTCTGGAGCGAGTGCCACATCTTCTGTTTCAGCAAGTTCTTCAGAAGAGACCTCCGCAGGTTCTTGCCAGTCATCCACCAGCAGGTCTTCCTCTTCTTCACTCATTTCTAGCGGTGGAATCTCCATATCATCATCTCCCTCCACGGAAGACAGTGGTTCCTCCCATTCCTCTGCCAACATTGTTAGATCCTGTTCTTCGTCCAGTTCCAACGGTGGAATCTCAAATCCGCTATCGTTGGTTGTGGACTCAAGCTCTTCTGAAGCATCGGTAGCCAGTTCTTCCTCTTCAGACCATTCTGCCGCAGGAGGGATATCAAAAGCACTATCCGAGTCTGTGAAGACAGGCTCTTCTTCCGGATCTCCCAATTCTTCGGTAGACTCCTCTGCTGAGTCCAGTGCTGAAGCGTCAAGAAGTTCTTCGTCTTCATCAAGATCTAAATCCAGATCAGCGAAGGGGCCCTCCGATTCGTCTGACACCAAAGCCTCTCCAGCAGCAGTATCTGTTTCAGCTTCTGCTGTGGAAGTTTCGTCTGTCAGAGTTTCCTCAATCTCATTTTGTTCGGAATCCATGATCTCACCTTCAAGATCGACCAAACTCAGCCCTTCATTTGCATTCAGGACCATATCATCGTGTTGAACCAGACCGGGCTGCTCTTCCATCGCAGCCTCTGCACCGAGTAATTCATCCAATGACTGAACCTCTTCATCTTCATCGGATGAATCAGTCTCTTCAGATAACACTATTTCTGTTTCTTCTGTACCAAGATCTTCTGCTACTGCGACAGACGGAACGATCTCTATTTCGTCTGCATTCAAATCTTCTTCCTCTGCAATGTCCTCTGCAAAATCTACATCCGGAACAGAATCCTCTTCCACCACAGGAGGGTGAATTTGCTTGGGAGCAGCAGCTTGATCAGACACATTGGGCAAGCTCACTGGGGACTCTTCATCCAACTCATCTTCTTCTGGCAGTTCACCTGTTGCAGAGCCGCTCCAACCAGTGTCTTCATCGAACAGCGTCTCATCCACCGACTCGCCATTGTCCTGAATCAGACCAAGCATCTCATCATCAAAGACATTGACTTCTTCTGCAGAATCCATCGGTTCGCTCTGCAGTTCCACACTGGGCAGGTAGCGCTGGATGTGTTCCTGCAACGTCGCTGCCTCAAAAGGCTTGCGAATCATCCCTTGAAGCCCAAATTGCTCCAGCAGGGACTCGTTGACATCATCTCTGGCGTTAACCAGCAACACCTTGGGCACCTGACTCAGAGACGAGTGCTGCTGCAGTTGCCGACAAAGGGCGTAGTCTTGCTGCTGGTCAGCGTTGCTGATGAAGATCAGGCTGGGAGAATAGCGATCTGCCAACTGCAGGAAGGCATCAGGGCGACTCTCCTGCCAAAGCTCGACCTGATCACTGATCGTCGAGGCAATCAGTCCTTGTATTGCCTTATTTTCTTCAAAGACCAGGACTGAATTTGACATCTCGTTTCCTTAGGGCGTTTCCGGGTACAAATGGCCTTCCGATTGCCTGTGAATCAGCTTGGAAGAGACGAAGACTAGCTGATCTTCCCCAGTTTTTCCAGTACTATGCCTTCTGACAAGAGCACTCCCAAAAACCGTGGATTTCTAACGAAGGCAAGTCTATCTTCTCAGGATCAGTTCCAACAACCAAGGATGATCTGCTGGCTGCGGACAATCTGCAATAATTAATCTCTCAGAGTAGGCAAAAACTGCTGCACTTTCATGTTTTCCATTCTTTCACGATACCTTGCCCTTGAGTTCCTGCGTTTTTTCGCTCTCTTCCTGTTGGCTTTCGTAGCCATCACCTCACTGGGTAACCTAGTCAACGATCTCAACCAAGCCTTTGACAGTTGGTCCGGCTTTTTAGCATTCCTACGTCAGACTGCCTTGTTGCTACCCTTGTTGCTGGAATTGACCACACCTGTAACCGTACTGCTCGCAACCATTGCAGCGTTCAGCGCACTCAGTCGAACCTCAGAAGTGATTGCCATGCGAGCGGTTGGAGCTGGCTCCTGGCAGTTAATTCGGCCCTTCCTGATTACTGCCTGTGGTATAGCGCTCGCTGGTTATTTATTGCAGAATTACGCTCAGCCCTGGATGCAGAAACACTGGGGCAATGCAGGAGTGGCTACCGGTTTGCCGGCACAGTGGAAGCTAGACGGTGATCGAGCTATTGTATACTTTGGTCCACGTCAACCTGACGGTGAGGTTGAGCAATTGGCTCGCTTCTCTTGGCTACGAGAGCCCCGGCATCTACTTCAGGAATCCTTGCAGGCCAACAAAGCGCAACGAAAACCGGAGGGCTGGGAACTACAAGCTGTTGCTGAACGGCAATTCGATGACTCAGGAATGCGATTGGAAGAACAGGAATCGCGACAACTATCCACCAGTGACCTACCACTGCTCTCCTTTCAACCGCGCAGAGATCCACACTATCTTCCATTGCTGGAACTCTGGCAAGATATTGAACAACGACAACGGGAAGGCTTGGACACTACGAGCCACTGGGTTGAATTGTTTCAGAAACTGGCCTACCCCGCCCAACTTTTCCTGATGGTTGCCTTGGGCGCCCTGTTGGCAGCCACTCATCATCGCCAGAGCAAGGCAGCTGAGTCTCTGGCCATCGCTGTGTTCCTTGGCATCATCTCCTGGATTCTCAACCAAATCTTTCTGGCAGTCGGTCACGCAGGGGCCTTACCACCTTTTCTGGCAGCGTGGGGCAACTGCCTGCTATTCCTGGTTCTGATCCTGACACTTGCCCGATGGAACCAGAGCTAGTGCCTGGCTTTTGGCTTGCCCTAGGGCACAAGGCTCAGTAGAAATCACAAGTTCACAACTGCCCTTCATTTGCTTTCCTGCCCGGAGAATGATCTTGGAACGCTACCGTCTGGACAACCCCTTTGCGACAAAACAAACCGAGTCCGATACTTCCGTCTCGACCTATGCTCGGATGGTACAACGTGGTCAGGAGTTAATCGAATTACCTCGTCGAGGAGGTGGACCGGACCGGATTCGGACACAGCACAGTAAAGATCGGATGACGATCTGGGAGCGTATCCGAGTTCTGACTGAACAGGAACCCCACATCACTTTTCAGAATTGGGGTCCTCAACTCGATGGAGCTTCAATCGTCACAGGAATTCTTAACATCCAGGGACGTGATGTCGCCTTTTACGGTCACGACTTCACTGTCCGTGCGGGTTCGATGGACGCCACCAACGGTGCCAAGGTTGCCCGTCAAATTCTGATGGCTGCCGAGCATGGAATTCCGCTGATCGGTATGAACGACTCGGCAGGAGCGTTTGTGCCGGCCGGTGTGGGTGGATTGGATGGCTATTCAGAAGCCTTCGCGGCCATGCGTCGGATCAGCGGAATTGTTCCCTCCATCATGCTGATGTTTGGTTACAATGCCGGTGGTGGTGCCTATTTACCTCGGCAAGGTTCTTTCCTGATTCAACCCCAGCAGACATTTTTTGGGCTCACGGGTCCCAACGTTGTGCGTGAAGCACTCGGCGAAGACATCACGCCAGATGATCTGGGTGGGCCCAAGGTGCATACTCAGAGTGGAGTCGTTGATCTGGAGGCCCCGGACGAGTTGGACGCCTTGCGGCTAGCTTTGAGACTGCTCAGTTATCTGCCTGATAACAATCACTCACTTGCCCCATTCAGCCACTCTTTCGGTTCCCTCGATGAGAAGGTGGAAGAGGAAGAAGTTCTGCTCGAAAAAACTTTTTCCAACCCCGTAACGGGCTTCAACACCCCACTGGATATGCGACTTTTTCTACAACAAATTGTAGACCACGGGGACTATTTCGAAATCCAACCTTCCCGAGCCCGACAGGTGATCACAGCCTTTGCTCGTCTGGGTGGACATGTTGCTGGATTTGTCTGCAACAATAGCGCTTTCAACTCCGGTAATATTGATGTTCATGCTTCGCGCAAGGTCGCCAAGTTCGTGCGCTTCTGTAATCTCTACAACATTCCCACTGTCTTCCTGATGGATGTTGCGGGCTTTGCACCAGGATCCGAGCAGGAAACTTTGGGTATTGTGCAAGCTGGTCGTGAGATGATGGACGCCATCATTGACCTGCGTGTTCCACGGCTGACGCTGATTGTACGTAACGCCTTTGGTGGGGCCTATTGTGCCTGGAACAGCTACCACATTGGAGCAGACTTTGTCTTCTCCCTACCAACTGCGCGTATCGCCGTGATGGGACCGGCTGGACGGCAATATATCTACAAGGATGAGTTCCGAAATATCCATCAGCAATATGAGCAGAACGTGGCAGCTGGGATGTCCAACTTGGAAGCAGCAGCCACTCGTGATCAAGCTCTTGCCGGACTAACCACACGCTACGAAGAGCAGCTGCTCAATCCAGAAGAGGCGCTACGGCTCGGCTCCGTTTCACAGCTGGTGCCTCCAGGTTTCAGCCGTAAAGCCCTTGGGCAGACGCTGGCCTACACAATGCGCCACTACGAACCGAAACCAATGGCTGGCGCTCACCGAGAATAGACTCTTTCTGCCACTTCGTTCCCACTTCCAGAGAAATTAAATCATGAGTTCGACTACCATAAATAAGACCCCACTGCATGACTGGCATCTGCAATCCGGTGCCTTCATGACCGACTTTGGTGGCTGGCATTTGCCAGTGCGCTATCAGAGCGATAAGCAGGAGCATCAAGCGGTTCGAGAAGCTGTAGGACTCTTTGACGTCAGCCACATGGGAGAACTGCTGGTGGAAGGAGCGAGAGCAGCGGACTTGCTGCAATACACGACCTGCAACGACATCTCAAAAATTCCAGTTGGTGCCGCACGCTACAACGCACTGACTACCCCAGCAGGAGGAGCCTGGGATGATCTGCTCGTCTATCGTCTGGCAGAAGAGCGCTACCTACTGGTCGTCAACGCGGCCAACCAGGATCAGGATTTCAATTGGTTGCAAGAACAAAACTCTCAGTTTGGTGCCAATCTACGCAATGTAGGCAGTGACTACGCTTTGCTCGCGCTGCAGGGCCCTCTCGCTGTGGATGTGCTTGAATCAATCAGTGATTTGCCTGTTCGAGACTTGCGCTACTATCGCTTTCTGGAAGGAGAGTTACTCGGTTGCCCTGTGCTGTTGAGTCGTACCGGCTACACGGCCAGCGATGGATTTGAGTTATATCTGTCGCCACAGCACGCGGAAGCCATCTGGACAAAACTGTTGGAAGCAGGTGCCTCTTTTGGTATCGAACCCTGTGGTCTGAGTGCACGAGATAGTCTGCGCCTGGAAGGTGGACTACACCTCTATGGACACGAATTGGGTCAGGATATTTCCCTATACGAAGCGGGACTGGGTTGGATCATCAAACCTGAGAAGGGCGACTTCATCGGTAAAGAAGCCCTGCTACGTTCCAAAGAGAATCCACAGCGCAAGCTGGTAGGTTTTCAGATGCAGGAATTTGGTATTCCTCGCCATGGATTCCCAATCCTGAATAAAGAAGAGCAGACCGTTGGCAGTGTGACGAGCGGCCTTCTTTCGCCAACACTCAACGCCCCTATTGGGATGGCTTATGTTCCCACGGAGTTGTCCGAGATTGGCAGCACCTTCCTTGTACAGGTGCGTAAGCGACGGCTAGCTGCAGAAGTTGTGAGGTTGCCTTTTTATCAAATTTCCCGCTCTACTTGATTTTTTTCTGGACAAATCGGTTTCTCTGTTTAGGATCTGTTACTAATTTGTTCATAGCAGGTAACTGCTGGCTTCCAAGGTGGAATTGATGCCCAAGAGGGAAAATGTCTCAGACCCCGTCAGATCTTAAATATACGCGTGAGCATGAATGGATTCGGCTAGATGGCAACCAGGCCGAAATTGGTATCACCTTCCATGCGCAAAAGTCGCTGGGAGACATTGTCTATGTTGAGCTTCCCTCGGTCGGTGATGAGTTGGAAGCTGGTGAAGAATTTGGCACTATTGAATCTGTCAAAGCCGTCTCTTCGTTGTTCTCGCCTATGTCCGGCAAGGTAACCGATATCAATTCGGAGCTTGCTGATCGACCAGAGACGATCAACGAAGACTGTTATGATGAAGGCTGGTTGATCCGTGTAGCGCTCAGTGAGCCGGACGAGCAAGACAACTTGCTGGACGATGAGGAGTACGATCAGTTTGTGCTCGAAGAAGCTGGTTGATTGCCGACTACTTTCATCTTACCCACCTCTGTTTCGGACTTTCCCGCCCGTTCCAGTCGTCTGTATTTGATTCACAATGACCCTTCACAATCTTAAAGACTGGACACGGGCTCGCCTGCGCGACTGGTTCTCCGAGCACAACGAGCGACCTTTCCGCGCAGACCAAGTCTTCACCTGGCTCTACCAAAAAGATGTCAGTGACTGGGACGGAATGAGCAACCTGGCCAAGTCCACCCGTCAATTGCTGATCGACAACTTCCACCTCCCCCGCCTGACCCGAGTTGCAGAACAAGTCTCGAAAGACGGCTCGCGTAAGTACCTCCTTGGCCTGCAAGATGGTAAGACTATCGAGACAGTGCTGATGCCACACCACGATCATCATACGGTCTGTGTTTCCTCTCAGGTGGGCTGTGCGATGGGTTGTTCTTTCTGCGTGACAGGCAAAATGGGACTGATCAGGAACCTGAGCGCTGGTGAGATCGTGGAGCAAGTGGTTGAAGCTCGAAGAGATGCTACTGGATTACCACTCCGCAACATTGTCTTTATGGGAATGGGAGAACCTTTCCACAACTATGATCAGGTCATGACGGCCTTGGAGATTCTCACTGACGAGTACGGCTTCAACTTCTCACAGCGCCGTGTCACAGTCTCAACCTCAGGACTGGTGCCACAGATTCGCCGTTTTGGCCAGGAACGAGTCAAGGCGAACCTGGCGATTTCACTGAATGGCTCCTCCGATACGGTCCGTGGGCGTTTGATGCCTGTCAACAAGCGTTACAACCTGGCCCAGTTGGTTCAAGTCTGCCAGGAATTCCCACTTGAGGCGCGTAAGCGCATTACTTTTGAGTACATTCTGCTCAAGGGCATCACGGATTCAATTGATGACGCCAAAGCCTTGATCCGCCTACTGCATGGAGTGAAGTTCAAGATCAACCTGATTCCCTTCAATGCTGCACCAGACAGTGAGTACCAACGCTCTGATTGGGAGCAGATTCAGCGCTTTCAACGTTACTTGCTGGATCGGGGTGTGGTTGCAACTTTACGCATCTCCAAGGGACAGGATATCCAAGGGGCATGTGGCCAACTACGCAGTGAACAAGGCCTAGCCGTAGAGGAGGGAGTCGGATGAAAATTCGTTTGTTTGGCGTACTGTGGAGGCTTGACGAAGAGCAGGACACAGCTCAGCCTGATCTGGATCTCGACAAGCTGCTCAAGGAACAAATCCGCTACCGTGGCAATCAGGAGCAGCGGCAGGCCAAGAAAGAGATGGTCCAGCACTTACAGAAGACCGTTCTCGATCAGACCCAGATGCAGATCGACTTGCATGTACGGGGTAGGAATCAATAAGTAGCCAGTTGCTACCATTGGCAATAAGGGTGCTGAGAGAGGTTGATATTCAGGTAACGGGAATCCTGACTCACTTCTTCACCAAGCCAAGGTGGCTTTGCAAAGGATTGTTCCTCATTTTCCAATTCGATTTCTGCGACCACCAAGCCTGCGTTGTCTCCGTGAAATTCATCAATTTCCCAGCACATCCCTTCATACTCCACTAGATAACGAGTCTTTTCCAAGGTTGGAGGCTCACACAATTCCTTGAGCATATGCTCAGCATCAGCCAGTGGAACTGGGTATTCGTATTCGAATCGTGAGATTTCCGAGACCATCCCTTTGATCGTCAGAAAGGCCTGCTGCCCCTTCACGCGTACTCGAACGCTGCGCTGTGGGTGACGATTCAGATATCCTTGGTGTAAAAAAGTACCCACAGCACCCACCTTCCAATCTTCGTTAAGCACGAGAAACTTTCGCTCGATTTCCATTCCCACAGTAAACCTCCTTCGCCGATTCAGATTGTTTTCAGAGAGTTCTTGGTTACCTCAGCAGTCACCAAACAATAACATATTTGGTCGTACAAATACACAAACTTACAGTTATTGTTCTTTTCAATTGACACAAAATGCTACAAATAGTTTTGTTTTTCTCCAGCAAAATTACTGACTTTCTTGTTCGCAAACGATCAGGTTATTTTTAACACCCTCCACAAATCATTTGCTTTTCCTTAGGGGCAACTGATATCTGAAGATTAGGCTTTCTCTCTGGCGGTTCTACGAAGTATTCACTATTATCAAATAGTTTTTGATTCGTGTATTTTCTTTTTTGAAGAAAAGCCCGATTATCTTGATAAAAAGTTACACTTCTAAAACCAATAATTATTGGATTTCATGTTTTTTATGAAACAATTATGACATGAAAATCGAACTTAGCAT
>CAJXNF010000078.1 GCA_913056375.1 uncultured Pseudomonadota bacterium
AATGGAAGGATCAACCCATACAATGTTTTTATTTTTTAAGAGCTCAGAAAACTCTGGAATAAAGGCAGCGCAGATAATGAGGGTTTTTTCTGTTGGGCAATCTTTAATTTGGTTCTCCAGGGCTGCTGTTTCCCTGTTAATGCCTCGAGAAGAATAAAGCATTTTATTACCTTCAGGGTATTGAATATAATAATCACCATCTTCTTTAAATACAGGATATTCCATTGCATGGCACGGGGTGGTTAAGGCAAAGTGAGAAAACAGCGCGCGAGACAATCCGCAAAGCTCTTTAGAACAGATCCAACGACTTTTAGGTGAAGGACTTCAATTCAACTGCAACCAAGAATTGGATCTGAACTCATATCGCTTCAAACCCTGAAATTTTGAAGTTAGATCCCAATAAACTCTAGCCAGAACATCAATTGAGGGTATTTATTATTAACTGGTCAGCAGATCTCTGACATCTTTTTGAAAAGATACCGAGTTGAATCTAAAGCGGGCTTTGTGGATAGGCTCTTAATTTACTTCTCAAACATAGTAATTAACAGGAAAAACCATGTCTGGCAGAATCGAAGGAAAGATTGCACTCGTTGTGGGGGCGGCGCAAGGTATTGGTGAAGCAATCGCCACACGTTTTGTGGAAGAGGGAGCAAAAATTGTGATTGCAGATGTTTTGGATGAGGCTGGCCAAGCTACAGCCAAACGTCTCGGGGGCACCTATGTCCGCACGGACATCTCAGATTTTGAAGCAGCTAAAGAAGCAGTTTCAGTTGCTGTCCAAAATTATGGGACTCTAGATATTATTGTACAGAACGCGGGAATTTACCCTTGGACCTTGATCGAAAACACCCCACCAGAAGAGTGGGACCAAGTTTGTGCAGTTAATTTGAAAGGTACTTTTCTGGCAGCTCGAGCAGCCCTTCCAGTGATGAAAAAAAATCGATCTGGCCGAATGATTTTCACTTCTTCAATCACAGGTCCCTACGTAACGAGTCCCGGTCACGGACACTACTCTGCGACAAAGGCAGGTATAAACGGCTTCATTAAGGCTGCAGCCCTTGAATTTTCTGGCTACGGTATCACAGTCAATGGAGTTGAACCCGGAAACATTCTGACAGATGGAATGAAGGCTCACCGATCTCAGGACTTCATCAAATCGATGGAAGATGCCATTCCCCTTGGCCGGCTCGGCACTCCACTCGACGTAGCAAACGCATTTTTATTTCTTGCTTCTGATGAGGCCGCCTATATCACAGGTACAACCATCGTGGTTGACGGTGGACAACTACTGCCAGAGGGAAATGATTTCCGGATCAATCCAGACCAGTAAGATTTAAAGAACAACATCAATGACAAAATCATATTCGGATAAGTTATGAGTCGCTTCGAAGGTCAGGTTGTTATTGTTACAGGAGGCGCCTTAGGAATTGGAGGCGCTACTGCTCGAAAATTTGCGAAAGAAGGAGCTAAAGTCCTCATCGCAGATTTCAATGAGCAGGCCGCTACCAAGAATGTCGAATTGATTCTCAGTCAAGGGGGCATCGCAGCATTCAGTCATACTGATGTTTCCAAGAGTGAAGATGTCGAGAGAATGGTTCAGGAAGCCATTCGACAATTTGGTGGTGTGGATGTTCTCGTACAGAACGCTTTCAGTGTGATAGCCGGAGAAAATCATATTCATGGAAGTGCTGTGTCCGTCAAAGAGGAAAGCTGGGACTATGGAATGGATGTGATGCTCAAGGCTCTCTTCCTTGGTGCCAAGCATTGTATCCCCCACATGCAACACAAGCAGTTTGGAAACATCGTCAACATCGCCTCAGTCCACAGCTTTCTTCAAGAACCCAAAATGCTCGTTTATGAAACCGCAAAAGCTGCAGTAGTTGGCTTGACACGGCAAATGGCTGTTGACTTTGGCCCTGACAATATTCGTGTAAACGCGATTGCGCCGGGACACATCGTCACCGAAGGTATACAAAAGGTCTGGGAGCAAAACCCCACGGGTCTGCAGTTTCTTGAAAATCAGTACCCCTTGCGCAAGACAGGGGTACCTGATAACATCGCAGACGGAATCGCTTTTCTCTGCTCTGATCAGGCTTCCTTCATCACTGGACATACACTGGTGATTGACGGTGGGCTCTCAATTCAACTTCAGGAAAAATTTGGTATCCGGCAGGCCGTTTTTGCTCGCAATCAGCCCAATGTCCAAATTCCAGACGCTGACTACCAGAAGGAAAAGAACAAATGAAATACTCGCTTCGGTTCTCCAACCTGATTACTGGACCCTGAGATGACTGCCTTGCCTCAACTCCAAGCGGATGGATATTGCGTCATTGAGCAAGTTCTGGATCAAACTGACATGGATTGGCTTCGAAGTCTATGTGGACAAGCTTTGAGCAATGTTTCTGCTGAACATCGAGAAAGAAATCGTTCCCAAGGGAGTTTGGTTTTGATTGCCGACTACCCTGAGTTTGGCAGATTACTTGGTCACCCAGTTCTTTCTAAAATCTTCGATGAGTTGGAATTTCGCGATCCAAAATTCAGTTCAGGTTACATCATCAGCAAGCCTCCACAGAGCCCAGCCTTATTCTGGCACCAAGATTGGTGGGGTTGGAACGAACCATCATCCTTCACAGATCAAATGGCTCAGGTTTTTGTGATGATTTATCTTCAGGACACCCAACCACAGAATGGCTGCCTACGTGTGATTCCAGGTTCTCACAGAAAATTGCACGAGTTGCATTATGTCAATGCACATACAGAATCTCTGTCTCGTGTAGAGAATCCCAATGATAGATTGTTCGAATCACTTCCCGACCAAGTTGCCGTCCCAATAAATTCCGGGGATGTGATCGTTGGGGATGCACGGCTGATTCATGGCGCATTTCCAAACGAGCAATCTGAGGATAGGACACTCATTACTCTCTGGTTTCATCCCAATTACAATTCTCTGACACCTGCACTCCAATCGCGCATTTCAGAGATTTTTTTGAGAACTGGGGTTGATACGGACCCTGATGCGCCTGAAAAAAAGACGCCTTTAGATTGGCCTGATGAAAATCGCGTAGGATGTGATTTTTATTTTCCTAAGAAGTTGGCAGGAATTGACCCGAATCCTTGGTGTCGAATTCCCGAAAGGCAGTGAGAGGGGAGGGTGAACCTAAATTTGTGGGGCTTATAACTCGCGAAGGCTAAACATCAACGGATAGCCCTCCTGCTGTGCCATTTCATGAACCTTATCCACCTTGGTCTCAGCTTCTTGCAGACTATAACTTCCAACAACAGCAACTCCGTGTTGATGTGCCTGCCACATGATTTGAACTGCCATCTCCTGACCCTTGTGAAACACGACTTCCAGCACATGCACGACAAACTCGCGTGGAGTGAAATCATCATTGTGCAGTAAGACCTGGTACTGCTTCGGATGCTTTAGTTGAGTTTTTGTCTGCGTTTTCGGTTTGGCAGTTGTTTGATCAGCCATCGTTCTCCATCTGTTTTCAGAAAAGAAGTCCTTTCAACTGCCGATATCCTACGCCTCTCACCACACGCTGTAAACTATTTCTCTGTTTGCTAACTACTGGCTACTTGCGATTACCAAATCGCTTTCCCGTTTTTTCAATTTCAGAGGAATACCCCCAGAAATGTTTAATAATGTCTCCATAGTTGATTTTTGAATTCGCTTCTCTAGGATAAAATTCATCTGTTATTTTATTTTTTAAGTTATTGAATTTTTTGAATCTGTTATTCATGAAAGCAAATTCTTTGAACATGAGAAGATCTATCCTTTCATTTATTGATCAATTTGTTTAGTATCCAGCCAGTTAATTCACTAAAGTAAATTTCTAAATCAACTTAGAGTGTGCTGAATTCTCATGAAACCAATCATTGTCTTTGATCTTGGTGGAGTTTTGATTGACTGGAACCCGCGCTATCTTTACAGGAAGTTTTTCACTGATGAACCTCATATGGAGTTCTTTCTGCGTGAGGTGGTTTCCAACAGGTGGAATCTCCAGATGGATGCAGGGAAATCCCAACAGGAGTCCGTGGAAGAACTATCAAGAGCATGCCCTCAATATCGCGATGCGATTATTGCCTGGATGAGACGTTGGGATGAGATGCTTGGTGATTCTATTGAGACAATGCCAGAAGTTTTACAGTATTTTTCCAGAACAGGTTACGAACTCCACGCAATCACTAATTGGTCCGCAGAAACTTTTCACTTTGCCGAGAAGAAATACGATTTCCTGCAGCTCTTCAGGACGATCACTGTTTCGGGACGAGAGAAAGTAGCCAAACCTAACCCTGTCATTTTTGAAATATTTCTGGAACGAAACCGACTCAAAGCTAGTAATTGCATTTTCATCGATGATGCCTCCAGAAATATCGAATCTGCCTACTCAATGGGTTTCGAGACTGTTCATTTTACTGACCCTTCAACCTGCATACGAGAACTTGCAGAGAAGATTGGTGACCAAGGCTTACTGCAATTTATCGAGGAAGAAGTCAATGTCCCCTGATCCGAAAATTCTGAGTCAGCAAATTCAGCAACAAAAACAAAAATTACGAAAAGCTGCTGACTTGGATAGTTCTTTCATTGAATTAAGCAGGTCTCTTAGAGAGGAAGTTGAGGAGATTATTGCTTTGGCAGCCAATGGATCTGAGGTTATTCCAGAAATAAGTTTCACTGATATCCAAAACGGAGCAGTGAGTTCGGATTTGACGCAACTCGTTAAGAAGAGAGGCTGTGCAGTCATCCGACAAGTTTTTTCGTCAGAACGAGTCAGCGATTGGAATGAACAGATCGTCGAGTACATCGAATCCAATCAGTACTATGACAAGGAAATTGAAAAACGTGGTCTGGATCAATACTTCAGCCAACTAGCTTCCGGTCGACCACAAATTTTCGGTTTGTATTGGTCCAAACCTCAGATCGAAGCACGCCAATCTGAAGAACTAGCAGCGGCACGAAGATGGTTGAATCGGCTCTGGGATCATAATCAGTCTGGCAAACCAGTCTTCAATCCAGATCAAGAATGCTCCTATGCGGATCGATTGCGGCGGCGCCAGCCCGGAGATAGTACCCTTGGCCTTTCGCCACATGTTGACGGTGGCTCAGTTGAGCGCTGGTTGGATGAGGGCTTCCACAATGTTTATCGACATGTCTACTCTGGGGAATGGCAAAAGTACGATCCCTTTGCAGCAGCTCATCGTACCGAGACAAAAGAGATCCCTTCTCCTGCTGTCTGCCAGATGTTCCGAACCTTTCAAGGATGGACTGCCTTAACATCACAAGGGCCTGGTGAAGGTACGCTTCAACTCATTCCAATTGCCAGAGGAATGGCCTGGATCCTTCTCAGGGCATTGCAGAATGATGTTGCCGCAGACGATCTTTGTGGAGCAAAAGCTGGAAGAGCCCTCTCCATTCTGCCTGACTACCACCAACTACTACTAAAAGCTTTGGTTCCCATTCCAAAGGTTCAACCTGGTGATACTGTGTGGTGGCATCCAGACGTCATTCATGCTGTAGAAGATCATCATCAAGGAAATGACTACAGCAATGTCATGTACATTGGTGCTGCTCCTGATTGCGAAAAGAATCAGATTTTCCTCCCCAAGCAAGCCGACGCCTTTCTACAAGGACGATCCTGTCCTGACTTTGCTCCAGAAGACTATGAAGTCGATTTTGTCGGAAGAGCTCAATTGAGTAATTTAACTGAACTCGGTCGTCAGCAAATGGGACTATCCTAGTGTAAGCAAACCCATCCCAATCCATATAGATAGCAGACCAGTTTTTAGGTCTGCTCCCCTCTCGTGATTTAAGCATTACACTTGCTGAAAAGTATCTCTCGAAGCTCCGCTCAATCAAAATCTACATCGAATCAAGGATTGCTTCCCTAATTTTCCCCTTCCAACTTCTCCATCGTGTGAAAAACCATTTTGAATAAAGCTGGTAACCAAGTTAGTTATCAAAACAGTTTCTTAAATTGCAGTTGTCAGTTTTTCATCAATAGAAAAATTATTTGACAAAAGTAACCGATAATAGCATCGTAACCCCAATCCTCTGTTGAAGAGGCGAATTTTTTGAGGACGGGATATGCAGCGCGATGAACAACTAAAGAAGATTACAGAAGAACCACTTGATGTGCTTGTGATAGGGGGAGGGATCAACGGGGCCGTCTCCTTCGCAGCACTTGCCGGACAGGGTCTCAAGGTAGGTCTGATAGATCGAAAGGACTTTGCCAGCGAGACAAGCATGCACTCATCCAACCTAGTGTGGGGTGGTATCAAATATATGGAGAGCTACGAGTTTGGTCTCGTTCGAAAGCTTTGCATGTCGCGTAATCAGTTGATGAGGGCGTACCCCACAAATATTCGAGAGCTCCGTTTTTTTACCAACCTAGACAGAGGATTCCGATTTCCAGCAATTATGCTTTATATGGGCGCCTTTCTTTACTGGCTCATCGGGAATTGCTTCACACGCCCACCCCGACTCTTGACTACCAGTAAGATCCGTGATGAAGAACCTGTTGTGAATACGGATAAAAGCATTGGTGGAATTGAGTACTCTGATGCCTACTTGCCTGAAAATGACGCTCGCTTCGTATTCCAATTTATCCGTGGTGCCATGGACAGAGGAGGCGTTGCCCTAAATTATGTTGAATCTTTAGGAGGTGAACGGAATGCAGACTCAGGGTTTTGGAAAGTCAAAGTTCGGGATCAAATCAGCGGTAATCACCATGAGGTTAAAGCCAAAGTATTGATAAACGCTTGTGGTCCCTTTGTCGACTTTCAGAATAGAGCCCTGGCTCAAAACACCAAGCATCAGCATGTCTTTTCAAAGGGAATCCATCTGATTGTTAAAAAACTAACACCTCATGAGCGTGTACTGACGTTTTTTGCTGACGATGGAAGACTCTTCTTTGCTATCCCGATGGGAAAAAGAACTGTCATTGGAACAACGGACACTCAAGTTCCCCAACCTGAGACACACGTCACACCAGAAGACAGATCTTTTGTTCTGAACAACATCAATAAGCGTGTTGAATTGGAGGCACCTCTGACAGAGTCCGACATCATTGCGGAGCGCTGTGGTGTTCGACCCCTCGTGGTCGAGCGTCAACAAGAAAAAACTGTAACTGACTGGGTGAAGATGTCACGCAAGCACGAAATTGATGTTGACACCAATCAGAAAACTATCAGTATCTTCGGTGGGAAGCTAACAGATTGCCTGAATATTGGTGAGGAGGTCGTCGAATTCGTGCGAGAATGTGGTGTAGATGTTCAAGATAACACTTCAGTTTGGTACGGTGAACCCCCCAAGAATGAACACGACCGATTCTTACAAAGAGCAGCTGAAATTAAACTAGATGATTCCACTCCTCCGAATGCAAGTGAACCAAGCTCAACCCGACTCTGGCGGCGCTATGGAAGTAAAGCTTTCGATTTGTTGAACCAGATAGAAGTGAATCCCGATTTGAAAGAAGAACTGATTCCAGACTCCGAGTGCTTAAAGGTCGAAGCACTCCATGCCAGAGATCATGAGATGGTTGTTCACTTGGAAGATTTTCTTAGAAGACGAACAAAGATCTCCATGATGATTTCTCAAAAGAATCTTGAGGAAAATCCTGCAACCAAAGAAGCCTGTCAGATTCTTTTCGGTGATCATTCTCAAGATCGTTGGACAAGCTTTATTGAATCTGCCCAGGTTCAAAAAGATGTTGCGCTGAACTAACCTCCAAAAATGTGAAAAAGCTAAATACTGCCCAACGGGACCAGCAACTCTATGCGTCCAGAATTGCTTGGTACTATTACAAGGCTGGATGGACGCAAAATGAGATTGCTGAAAAGCTTGGACTAAATCGGGCCCGTGTGATCAGCGTCCTGAATGAAGCCAGATTGTCAGGTCGGGTAACCATTCATGTTCACGGTGCTGATGCGCGCTTGAGCGATTTGGAACATCAACTTTGTGAAAAGTGGCACCTCAAAGAAGCTCTCCTAGTTCCAGAAATTTCTACTGAACATATTAACGAAAACATTGGTTTAGCAGCGGCTCAGTACATGGAACGCTTTCTTGACCATGAGAAGCAACTGATTGGGCTTGGCTGGGGCTCAACGATCTCCTGGATGACAAGAAACATTACCCATTCTACGCGGTCAGAGACATCGTTCATCACCTTGTGCGGAGGTGTAACGACCTACCTAAGTACTCGCATAGCGGAAAGGTCTGTCGGCTCACTCCTTTCCGGATTTCGCTATCCTTTCTACATCATTCCGACACCACTTGTTGTCAATTCAAGGGAAATCAGGGATCTCCTCTTGGAAGAGCCTGAAGTACAGCGAGTGTTACAAATGGCGCTTACCGCAGATTTAAGCTTTGTTGGAATTGGTGCCCTTGAACCGAGCAACAGCTTCTCCCAATTCGGATATCGCAGTAAAGAAGATCTCGAGTTATTAACAAGATTAGGGGCCGTCGGAGAAATTCATGGAGAGTATTTCGACGCAGAAGGACAGTCACTGGAGCTCGAACAGCACGATCGACTGATTGCTACTCGACTGTCAGATTTGCGCAAAATGAAACAGGTCGTGGGTATTGCTGGAGGAGAGCGAAAACTAGAGGCACTGCGTGGAACCTTGAGAGGAAATTTGATATCTACTCTGATCACTGACGAACGCACAGCTCAAGCGCTGCTGCAGTAATTCCATACTACTGCAAAACCTTCCTCACAGACTCAAAAAAAGATCTCTCCTCTGTCTTGGCCCATCTCTTCTCATCGTAACCTTGCAAACTAACACCTGTAACAAAACACTAAGAGAAGGAGCTAAAATCGAATTAATTTACTAATTTCTAGGCATTTTTTTGATGAGTTAGCTGTAAGGTGACAGATAAAGCCTGTACCAAAGTTTCTTGAAACTGATGTGGACAGAATAAGTGATCTGAAACGTCAAACTTTGCGGAAGACGAAGATGGCGTAGAGGACAGCAACGATGGACGCACCCCACAATGGAAAATCGGTGAGGCCCAGCCAAAAGATGTGTATAAATCCACTACCTAGTAGCGAAATAAAGAGGCGGTCACCTCGAGTAGTATGCAAGCCCAAAACTCCATAGCGTGGGCCGCCTCCAGGTGATTTGTATTCCCAGATTGCCATGCAGGTCAATGCCAGAGCAATCAGGATGAAGAACAGTGCGGTCTGCCAGGTCCAAGCCATCCACGAAAGAAACATCTTTATACCCTCCCCAAAGCAAAGCCCTTGGCTATATAATTCCGCACAAAATAAATCACAAAAGCGCCTGGCACGATCGTCAGAGTACCAGCTGCAGACAAAAGCCCTAGTTCATACCCTGCTGTACTCACCGTGCGTGTCATCGTTGCAGCAATTGGTTTCGCATCTACCGCTGTCAATGTTTTCGCCAAGAGTAACTCTACCCACGAAAACATAAAGCAAAAGAAGGCTGCCACACCAATTCCAGCTGCAATTGCTGGAATGAAAATTTTGAAGAAAAATTGTGGAAACGAGTAGCCATCGATGTATGCCGTTTCATCTAATTCTTTGGGCACCCCAGACATAAACCCCTCAAGAATCCAGACAGCTAGGGGGATGTTAAAAAGACAGTGAGACAGAGCAACTGCGATGTGTGTATCA
>CAJXNF010000079.1 GCA_913056375.1 uncultured Pseudomonadota bacterium
GTCATCAGAGAGGGACATATTCCCAAGGTCTACCACCAGTTCCTGTCCAGGTTTGGTTGCCGAGCGACGAACTGTCGTATATTTTTGGGTGGTAGCAAATTTTTTATCTAATCCTGCCAATAGTTCACCGGCTGCTTCTGTGGAGCCTAGCTCACCACTAACTAGTTCCATGCCTGAATCGGTAATCTTGATCTCAGAATTGGCCAGTAGGTTGGTCGTTTCTTGGGTAGCCTGGTTCGCAAATTTGGCCTTACTGCCATTGTTCAGTCGAACCATGGAACCGGGAAAAATGAGCTTATTTCGACGGACGGGCTTCCAGCGCTTCCCATTTTTGCTGTATTCAACCTTCCCATCGACGTCATAGATCATGCCCACTGGGACTCTATCTGCCAGCGCTAAGGGTACGACCAAGAAGGAGACCAAGGCGAGTAGGAGCAAAGAACGCATGATTTTCATAGCCATCTCCTGAAGGATTTTAGGGGATTCATCAGAAATCTTGATCTGAAAGATTTCTTTTGGGTGTAAAGAGTCTGAGCGACTCACTAACTGGACAAAATCAATAGCTAGTATAGGATTCAAGAAGTGACAACACAAATCCCTGTCACTTTGCTGCAACAGCCTAGGTTGAAAGCATTGAAAAGAAATATGAAATTGGGCATTTTAAAATCATTTCAACAAAGAAAGTTGGATTTGCAGCACAAATTGAACACCGAAGGTTGATCGTTGACTTTGTTACAAAATTTTCCTTGGCTCTGGTTGTTACTTGGCGGTAGTCTAGGTAGTTTAAGTAGATGGTGGATCAGTCAGCAGTTGCAAATTTGGTTGGGAGATCAATTTCCGTACGGAACAATTTTTGTGAATGCTGTGGGCTCTGCTGCTTTTGGAGTTTTTGTCGTTCTGCTGGAAAGGCACTCCGGGGCAAGGCTACTCATTCTGAGTGGTTTCATGGGTGCCTTTACTACTTTCTCGACATTTAGTTATGAGACGGTCCTCCTGCTGCAGGCTGGTGCTTGGCGTACAGCCTTACTGAATATTTGCCTGAATTTATTTGTAAGCTTGAGCTTGTGTGGTTTGGGAATTTGGGGAACCCAAACGCTCCGCTCCTAAAAACTTTCTAATCATCGGAGAATTATCTGTGCTTCGTAATCGAATCCTATCTGTCTCAGCAATGGAAATCTTGGATTCCCGAGGGAACCCAACCCTGAGAGCTACTGTTCTTCTGGAAGATGGGACCCAAGCTGACGCTTCTGTTCCTTCCGGAGCCTCGACTGGTGAAAATGAAGCACTGGAACTGCGAGACGGGGATAAGAAACGTTATGGGGGAAAAGGGGTTCTTACGGCGGTTAGCCATGTGAACACCCGAATTGCTCCTGAATTATGTGGCTTACAACCAGATAATCAAGCAGAGATTGATCGAGTCATGTTGGAGTTGGATGGAACACCAACAAAGAAAAAACTAGGTGCCAATGCCATTCTCGGGGTTTCGATGGCTGTTGCGAAGGCCGCTGCCAACTCACACCAAATGCCACTCTACCAATATCTAGGAGGTGTGGGGGCATTTCGACTGCCAGTCCCCATGATGAATATTGTCAATGGTGGCGAACATGCTGACAACAGCGTGGATTTGCAGGAATTCATGGTAATGCCCAGCGGGTGTTCAACTTTTCGTGAAGCTCTACGAGCCGGAGCCGAAGTATTTCATGCCTTGAAAAAGATATTGCTGAAGAAAAACTATGCAACTGGAGTGGGTGACGAAGGAGGGTTTGCTCCAAATCTCGGTAGCAACGAAGAAGCTTGTGATCTGATCATTGAGGCGATTCAAGCGGCTGGTTACTCGCCAGGCAAGGACATTTCTCTTGCACTAGATGCCGCTGCGAGCTCATTCTGTGACAAGCAAAATGGACAATACGACTTCCGTTGGTCTGGAACTGGCAGGCGGTCCAGTGAAGAAATGTTGCACTTCTACCGAGAAATGTGCGAAAAATACCCGGTTATCTCGATTGAGGATCCTCTGGATGAAAATGATTGGTCAGGCTTTACAGCGATGACTGAACAACTTGGGGAGAAGGTACAGATCGTTGGTGATGACCTTTTCGTGACCAACACACGATTTGTTCAGCAGGGAATTGAGAGCAACGCGGCTAATGCGGTTTTGATCAAGCTCAACCAGATTGGCACTGTCACCGAAACTGTTGAAACCGTACAGCTCTGTCAAAAAGCGGGCTGGAACTACATCATCTCTCATCGTAGTGGCGAAACTGAAGATACTTTCATGGCAGATTTTGCAGTAGCCATGGGAGGGGGACAAATTAAGACTGGTTCCGCGTCACGTAGTGAGCGAATCGCAAAATATAATCGCCTGCTCGAAATAGAGGCAAGTCTAGGTGCTTCTGCACAATTTGGACGCTAGGAGTCCGAAGAGCATTACCTGTTCAAACTGGAGGATTGATGTTTTGGAAACGTAAGTCAGCGAAAGTAACTCAGGCAGAGACGGTTTATCTGCCCAAGGGGAGCCAGGGAAGTGGCCATTGGAACTGCACAACCCCTGTTCGAATTGGTGGTTACTTTGAAGGCAGACTGGATTGCTCTGGATTGCTCTTGATCGAAGCAAGTGGGGAACTCTTTGCGGATGTGTGGGTTCGTCAAGCTGTCATCCATGGACGTGTAGATGGTGACTTGTACTGCCAGGAGCAATTGGTCTTGCATCCGACAGCAGAAGTTACCGGCAACATTACCGTGCCCCCTGGTGGATTCGTGATGTTAGACGGAGCAAAAATTGGTGGTGGTGTTCGCTCCTGGACAAAGCACCAGGCTGAGAAGAGTGAGGAAGTTCTGCAGCAATTGACTCGTAAAACCAGGGGAGTTCCCTCCAAAACAGAATTGGATGACGACGACGGTTTTGCGTCTGATCCAGAACAACTTGTCGAGCAGAGTCTTCACTACCTAGTATGAACCAAGTCACCTCCTGGCTGGGAACCCCTTGGTTCTGGCTGGGAGCAGGTCTTGGTCTCGCCCTCACGCTCAATCTTCGCCAAAAACGCTGGGGACTTAGCCTTCTTACCGCACTACTCCTCTTACATCTGTGCTGGATCAGCATTGGCAAGAATTTTTTCCTCCCCGATTGGTTAGAACAGCCCGATTTGAGGGAACCTTTTTGGGTTCGTGGCACCATTCATAGCTTCACTTCAGACTCTAACTCTTCACGCCTCCAGCTTCGTAAAGCAACCATTCTCAATCGCACGCATGAGTATGATTTCCTCGAATTAGCTGTCTCCCTGCCAAATGCGAGGGGCAGATCCCCATACTGGTATGTAGGGCGACAAGTTCAACTGGGAGGATTTCTGCGAGAATTCAATTGGGATGGAATTCAATGGAATTTACATTTTTCTGAAGCATTGCTTGGCGATGCCAGCCCTCCAAAGAATGGTTGGCAAAGATCCTTATCAACTTTGCGCCTTCGATGGGAAACCCGAGCTGCTTACTACCTAAATGATGAAACGCTGGCGATGTTTCTTCCTCTGACTTTAGCAGAGAGGTCTGTCAGGCATCCTTCCTTGGAATTGTTCAGAAAAACGGGAATGGCCCATGTACTGGCAATTAGTGGACTACATATTGGCCTACTCTATTTTGGGCTTTTTGGGATTAGTAGACTAATGGGCACAATGAAGCCAAGCCTTTGGGAAAATCAAAGTTTTGTGGCTATCAGTCGATGGCTACCTGTGCTGTTGCTTTGGGGCTACGTATTCCTTCTCGAATTTCCAATCCCTGCCCTACGGGCGGTAACCATGATTACTCTATGGCTACTATTTCGTGAGTTGGGCTATCGCTTGCCAGCCCTCTTTGCCCTATGGGTGACAGCTTTATTGTTTTTGGTGGTGGATTGGAGTGTGATGCTGACAGTCTCATTCCAACTCTCCTTTGTGGCAGTAGCTTTCTTGGTTGGAGTGAGTCATTCACGAATTTTTGAAGTACATGGCAGGTTAAAATGGCTAGTCGATAGCCTTGTTATCACGACTTTTGTTTCATTGGGGACATTCCCAATCTTGTTAAATACTTTTGGGAGGGTTTCGCTGGAGGTCTTCTGGTTGAACCTGATACTTGTTCCAATGATGGCAATTTGGATTCTACCTGTCTGCCTTATAGGGCTGGCCTGGAGTAGCCTATGGCTCTGGTCACCTCCAGAGATGCTTGGGGAAAGGTTCATTTTTGGTGTGATTGAGTTTAGCCTCGAAGCCTGGCTGAATCTACTTCGTTGGTTGCAGTGGGAGGAGTGGCGTTTTGAGATCAAAGGAGAATGGGAACCCCAGTTCTATGTAGCCTATTATGCAACTCTTTTAGGAATACTGGGGTTGGGGAAGAGATTTAGGAGTGGGAGGCTTTACAACTGATATTCGTATTCCCGATCGGATACTTCCCTTTGAAGGGCCTCCCCACGTAAGTGTCGGAGAGCTTCTTCTGCTGATTCCAGTTCCATCCGAAATCGACAATCGTATGAGCAAGAACCAATATGAGGTGTAATGATTAGATTCTCCAATTCGGTCAGCGGGCCTTTGTAGGGCTCCAATTCAAAAACATCAATAGCGGCACTGGCTAAAATGCCGTTTTGTAAGGCGGTAGCTAACGCATCTTCTTCAACGATTCCACCCCTTGCAGTATTCACCAGTGTTGACCCCGAAGGCATCAGCTTCAGTTCTTCTAGCCCAATCCGATGACGGGTTTTTTTGTAAAGCGGTACATGGATCGATAGAAGATTGGACTTTGTCAGCATCTCTTCGAATTCAACCTGCCGAATTCGTAACCCATGATTACGCAAAGCTTGGATTTCCTCTGATTTGTCCAAACTGTCGTGTACTAGCACTTCTTTGGGCTGAAAGGATGTTAGAATACGGGCTACCCGACTGCCAATCCTGCCAAAGCCAAAAAGTCCTATCACTGAATGCTCAAGCCTCCGACCACTTGGCCGACTCCATTGACCATTTCTGAGTCTGCGATCCAAATTCCCAACATGCCGACTCGCAGATAGCATTAGTCCAATCGTCAATTCTACAACGGCCATTGTCACAGCATCAGGGGTGAAGCTCACACGAATCCCCCTGCGCTTACATTCATTCAGTGGGACACCATCCAGACCAATCCCCACTCTAGAAATCATTTCAAGATTTGGGTTTTGCTCCAAAAAAGGCATCAGATTTTCTGTACCAGCTAGAAGAACTCTTGTCTTACCGGCACGTTCAATCAATTCATCTACAGTGAGCTTGCGGCTTAGTTCATTGTAACTCACGCTGAAATTCGAATCATCGAGCAACTTTCGAGGTTGCGGATCATCGGCTCCAAAAGGATAGGTAGAAACAAAGACATCCATAGTTACTATTCATCCGCTACTGTGATTTGTCGTTGCTCGCCCAACCCATCGACTCCGAGCCGAACTTCTTGTCCAGGTTGTAAGTAGACGGGATTTGGTTTTACGCCCATCCCAACACCTGGTGGTGTGCCTGTAGAAATGACATCACCGGGCTGTAAAGTGAAAAATTGACTGAGATACGCAACCAGGTGTGCCACTCCATAGACCATTGTGCTTGTTGTACCGTCCTGATAACGATGACCATCCACTTCTAGCCAAAGTCTAAGATTTTGTGGATCAGAAATCTCATCTGTCGTTACTAGCCACGGACCGATTGGCCCAAAAGTATCGCAACTCTTCCCCTTGACCCATTGACCAGACCTCTCCAACTGATATGCACGCTCGGAGACGTCATGAATCACACAGTACCCTGCAACGTGGTCCAGTGCTTCTTCTTCTGTCAAATATTTACCTGGTTTCCCAATGACAACCCCAAGCTCGACCTCCCAATCGGTCTTGGTAGAACCACGTGGAATGATGAGGTTGTCGTTCGGGCCGCAGACCGCGCTGGTGGCCTTGAAGAAAATCACGGGTTCTGGGGGAACTTGCATTCCTGATTCGGCTGCATGATCAGAGTAGTTCAGGCCAATACAAATGAATTTACCAATTTGACTTACACAGGGGCCAATCCGGGGATTACCCTTGACCTCAGGCAATCCATTAACATCAAGCTCACGAAGGCGCTGTATCGAATCAGGCAAAAGGTATTCGCCTGTTAAATCTGGAATAACCTGAGATAAGTCGCGGAGCTTACCAAAGTTATCAAAAAGCCCTGGTCTTTCTTGGTTGGGTTCGCCGTAACGGATTAGTTTCACGTTAACTCCTTCAAATGGTCATGCCGCCGTCAATCGCAAAGACGGCACCAGTAGTGTAAGAGGATTCATCTGAGGCCAGATAAACTGCCAAATTCGCTATCTCTTCGGGAGTGCCGATGCGCCCCATGGGTTGGCGAGCAACAAAAGCAGACCTGACTTGTTCCAAATCTCCCCCTTGAGCCACCATTCTTTCATTGAGTGATGGAGTTTCAACAGTGCCTGGACAAATGGCGTTACAGCGTATGCCCTGACTCACGAAATCTGCTGCAATGGCTTTGGTAAGTCCGATGACAGCTGCCTTGGAGGTTCCATAAACAAAGCGGTTGGGTACACCTTTGACGCTGGAAGCTACGGAAGCCATATTGATGATGACTCCACCACCGTTGGCGACCATCCTTGGAATAATAGCCTTGGCAAGTCGATACATGGAGCGAACATTGATTTCAAAAGCCATGTCCCAATCATCCTCGGTACACTCTAGGATGGTGCCACTGTGTACAAAACCGGCACAGTTGAAAAGAACGTCAATTGTGCCAATTTCTTCAGTCAGTTTTGTGATTGAGTCAGGATCACAGACATCCAGCTTGCGTACTTTCAATTGTTGCTCGGAGTGATTCAGAGCTTCAAGGGGCTTCAGGTTGATGTCAGTAGCCCAGACCGTGGCTCCTTCTTCAAGAAACCGTAGTAAAGACGCATGGCCAATACCTTGGGCAGCAGCGGTCAGGAGAATATTTTTGTTTTGGAGTCGTTTCATTGAAAATCTGTGATTTCGTGTCGAATAATTAGAATGAGTGAGGTTGATTTTACATCACCGCACCAATTTGCCAGGGTAAAAACTCGTTGTCTCCGAATCCAAGAGATTCACTCTTGGTTGGACTTCCAGAAGCCACTTCCAAAAGCCTGTTGAAGATTGTCTCACCTAACTCCTGAACACTGGATTGTCCGTCTACGATCAACCCACAATTGATGTCCATGTCTTCTTCCATTCTTTGGAACATCGGAGTGTTGGTCGCCAGCTTTAAACTTGGTGCTGGTTTACATCCATAGACAGAACCTCGGCCTGTGGTGAAGCAGACAAGATTACAACCTGACGCAACCTGTCCAGTCACGGATACAGGGTCATAACCAGGGGAATCCATGAAAGCAAAGCCACGGGTAGTTTGGCGTTCGGCATATTCATAGACTGCAACCATATCGGAAGTGCCGCCCTTGGCCACAGCTCCCAGCGATTTTTCAAGAATGGTGGTCAGACCTCCTGCTTTGTTTCCGGGTGAAGGATTGTTGTTCATTTCCCCACCATTTCGAGCTGTGTATTCTTCCCACCAACGGATTCGCTCTAGGAGTTTTTCGCCAACCTCAGGTCGAACTGCCCGGCTTGTCAGTAAGTGTTCTGCGCCATAGACCTCAGGGGTCTCGCTCAAGACCGCGCTACCACCGTGGCGAACCAACAAATCTGCAGCTGCTCCCAGGGAGGGGTTCGCTGTAATCCCTGAATATCCATCGGAGCCACCACACTGTAGGCTCAGACTGAGGTGTTCCGCCTTAGCTGTTTTCCGCTCAGATCGATTCGCTTCCTGCAATAGTTCCTTGACCATCCCAATCCCGCGCTCAATCGTTTTTCGAGTTCCTCCACTCTCTTGAATGGTACCAGTCTTTAAGCGATTTGAATGTGAGAGACCTTGATTTTCTAAAAGTGCTGGAACTTGGTTGACTTCACATCCCAAACCTAGGATCAAGGCACCACCGATATTAGGATGAACTGCATATCCTGAAATGACCCTGCGTAGCATCGCCAGACCTTGGCCATCAATATTCTGTCCACAGCCTGTTCCGTGAGTGAAGGCCACAACTCCATCGACATTCGGAAATTCAGAGCGGACCATCTCATCAGAAAAGGCAGCAGCAATGGCTTTGGCAACCGTAGCCGAGCAATTGACAGAAGTTAGAATTCCAACGTAGTTCCTTGTACCCACTCGACCATCTTCTCGGTGAAAGCCTTCAAAGGTGGCTGGGTTTTCCACAAAGTCGGTTCCCCGAGCTCGGCTTCCAAAATTGTGTTCACGCTCGAAGGTGTGGACCATCACGTTGTGACTGTGTACATGCTGTCCGGGGCCGATCGGTTCACTGGCAAAACCAATCACTTGGCCATATTTGACAATAGCTGCGTCTTTTTCAATCTGCTGAATGGCAACCTTATGCCCAGAAGGGATTTCATCCAAAATGCGTAGTCCTTCCACCTCGGCGCCAGCAGGCATTTTTTGTAAGGCAATGCGTACGTTGTCCCGGTCATTCAACTGTAGTAAGGCTGCCATAAGGTGACTCCAGAAAAATTAGTGACTTGGTCGAAGAGGCAGGGCTGCTTCACGCAGCTTTGCGAAGAGTGGTTCGGTCAACTCAAAATGATAGACTTCAGCAATGATATATGCCCAACCCGCTAGAAAATACTCCCAACCGTCGTGGATATGCAATCTCTGTTTGCGTTGTTGTCGCAGAGCCTGGTGCAGAAACTCCAATGATCCACGGTAATTGAATTCCCAAATATGGCACTCGCTTGGAAAATCTGCGTTGGCGCTAAGAGGAGATCCAGGCCGGTCTTTGCCTAAGCCAGAGGCATTCACAATTAGGCTCTGTGGGGGAAGTTTGGCTAGAATAAGATCAGCTTCTTCGGGGCTGTCGATTTCATGCAGGCTCCAGAGTTTCGGAGAAAATTCTTTCAGATGATCTCGAACTTGGGAGCCTCTGCCGGCTTCGACTTCAGTTAAGTGAATTCGGGCTGGTTTCTCATTGGAATCAAGTAAAACCCAGGCAAGTGCGAGACCAGCACCTCCAGCACCAAGGATCAGGACTTCCGCTGCTGGAAACTGCTGCCAATGGTCTGGCGAAACGATTTGATTGATTGCCCAGCGAGCCGTCAGCGGATCTTTAGCATGTGCTACTAGTTCTCCTTCAGAATTCCTGGAAATACAGCTCACTTCATGCAGTCGCTGAGCATGTGAATCTGATTCCGAAAAAAGATCTTTCGCCCCTTCCCAAACCACTACTTTGTGTGTGGTGACGAGTGCCCCTGCCAAGGACGAATCCTCGCGTAG
>CAJXNF010000080.1 GCA_913056375.1 uncultured Pseudomonadota bacterium
ATCGAAGCGAGGCTGCATTTTCAACTTATTTGGATGCCTGGTAATGAATACTTCGTAAAGTTTTCTGAGTTTGGTGCGCTTCGCCAGAGTAACCGAAAGGGATGGATCGATTTTACCGCTGGAACGAGATTTTACTTCACAAATGATAAGATGGCCTTCGTATTCAGCTACGATATCAATTTCACCGAGACGGTGTCTGAAGTTTCTCTCTAGAATGCTATACCCAAGATTCTCCAAATATTTCGCAGCCAAATTCTCTCCGTCAATCCCCAAATCTTTTCTGGCCGACATCTTTCACCAGCGAAATGTTTTTCTATGAATTGGGGTTGGACCATATTGCTGCAACAGTTCCTTGTGACGTTTAGTAGGGTAGCCTTTGTGCTTTGAAAATTCCCACTTTGGAAATTCTTGATCATACCCTTGCATAATCTTGTCGCGAGTCACTTTTGCCAAGATTGAAGCAGCTGCAATCGATTTACTTTTCTGATCTCCTTTTACAACGGCTTTAGCAGGGAGCGTTAACTTAGGCAATCTGTTCCCGTCAATCAGAACGTAATCGGGGACTGGTTTCAGAGCTTCTACTGCTTGATGCATCCCTTTAAGCGTAGCATTCAAGATATTTAATTCATCAATTTCAATGTTTCCAAGAACTTCGATTTGATGACCAATTGATCCTGAGATAATCGCTTCAAATAGGGCTTCGCGACGTGATTCACTCAACTTTTTTGAATCATCGACGTCTAAAGAATCTGCCGTGTTCGGATTCAAAATCACACCAGCAACGACTACAGGTCCCGCAAGGGGACCCCTGCCTGCTTCATCGACACCCACAACTCGATGATAGCCCTGACTCCAAAGTGCCACCTCAATATCAAGACCTGCTGCGGGCACTGATCTTTTCACGGATACGTGCGGCCTTACCTCGACGCTCTCTCAGGTAGTAAAGTTTTGCTCTCCTCACATGTCCATGTTTCAGGATTTGAACACTCTCAATTCTTGGGGAGTGTATTGGGAAAATTCTCTCAACACCATGCCCCTGAGTCATTTTTCGAACAGTGAATGTAGCCTTACTGTTCTTGTCTCCAAGGTGCTTGCGAATGACAACACCCTCGTATGCTTGGATACGCTCTTTGTTGCCTTCACTAATTCTGTAATTCACTCGAACTGTGCATCCTACCCGAAAGGCAGGGATATCTTCACGTAGCTGACTTTGTTCAACTACTTTCATCAAGTCTGGCATCTTTGCCTTTGTGTTTTTCAGTTAGTAAGTCAGGACGACGCTGCAAGGTACGTTGCCGAGCTTGCTGACTGCGCCACTCCAATATTCGGGCGTGGTGGCCAGAAAGAAGTACTTCTGGGACACGCTGCCCTCTAAATTCTAAGGGTCTCGTATACTGGGGATATTCGAGAATTCCATTATGGCTAAACGTTTCTTGTTCAGCTGATTCTTGATTCCCCAGAATATTTCCTCTCAAACGGCTGATGGCTTCAATTAAGACCATTGCGATGACTTCCCCACCAAGGCAGATGAAATCTCCTCCCGAGATTTCTTCATCCACATAATCTCTGATTCTTTCATCAAAGCCTTCGTAACGCCCACAAATAAAAAGTAGACATTCATCACAAGCACTCAGTTCTTCTGCTTTCTTTTGCTGGAAGGGATTGCCCTGGGGAGTTAGCAGTACAGAACGAACTTTCCGATCTTGGCTTTCGTAGAATGATTTTCTGTCTTCAAGCGCCCGAACAACTGGCTCAGGGCGAAGAAGCATTCCTGGTCCACCCCCGTATGGTTCATCATCAACCTGCCGGTGCTTGCCAATTCCAAATTCTCGCAAATCAGTGAGTTTAATCTCCAGTTCTCCCTTAAATATTCCCTTTCCAATTAAACTCTCATTCAAGAACGAAGAAAAGAGATCGGGAAACAAAGTGATGATGTCAAAAGTCAGAGGGTTTTTCACGACTCCATTAACCCTGGAATTGGATCAATGACCAACTTTTTGTTCTGACTATCAAAAAACTGAACAATGTTTCCTGAGGAAGGAACCAGAAATTCTTCTCCATTAGGTTGTTGAACCGTGTAAACGTATCCAGCGCCAGTTTCGATAATTTCGACAACCTCGCCCAGTAATTTCTCTAGTGAATCAACGACGATAGCACCTTTTATCTGGTGCAAAAACACTTCATCATCACCCAGTGGTCGAAGATCTTTATCATTGACCAGCAACCTCAATTTTTTCCAACTTTCAGCGAGATTTCGATCCCCACATTCCTTACATTTCAGAATCCAAATACCCTTATGAATTTTGAGACTCTGTATGTTTATCGTCTCAAACCCCTTGGCCTGTTCTCTTAAGAAAGATTTAAGGGACTTGCAGTAGAAATCTGGATCATCAGTCAGTGGATAAACTTTAAGTTCTCCCTGCACACCGTGAGGTCCGATAATCGTTCCTAGCCAGGTGAGATCCGGGTAATCAATTTCCTTCTTCTCAGACACCTTCGATGGAAGCTAACTTCATTAATTTCCGGACACGATCTGTTGGCTTTGCGCCCACAGACAACCAGTATTTGGCTCGTTCTGCATCAATACTAAAGCGATTTTCTTGAACCATGGGGTTATAGGAACCGAGTCTTTCAATGAAACGCCCATCTCTTCTAGCGCGTACATCAGCGACAACAATTCTGTAAAATGGCGCTTTTTTGGCTCCACCTCGAGCAAGTCTGATTTTGACCACTCAATTCTCCTAGTTTGATTTAATAATTGCAGTCTACATAAAGCTGCGAGACTGCGGCGGCATCATATTTTTCATCATCTGCATGGCTTTGCGTGGATCTTGTGTCTTGGAAAGCTTGTTCATCATCTTTCGCATCTGGGTGAACTGCTTCATCAAGCGATTGACATCATTGACTGCCACCCCACTACCTACAGCGATTCTTTGTCTGCGTGAGCCATTCAATAGATTGTGATTTTGCCTTTCATCGCGGGTCATGGACGAGATGATTGCATCAATGCGATTGAATTGTTTTTCATCTACCTTTGCATTCTTCAGCAAATTTGAATCCACACCAGGTAGCATTCCCATCAACTCTTTCATTGAACCCATTTTGCGCATCGTACGAAGCTGGTCTCTAAAATCATCTAGCGTGAACTCATTGCGCCTGAATTTGTCTTGGATCTCAAGGGCTTGAGCCTGACTGTAATTGTGCTCAACTTTTTCAATCAGGGAGAGCAAATCTCCCATTCCAAGGATTCTTGATGCAATTCTCTCAGGATGAAAAGCTTCAAGGTTCTCTAGCTTCTCACCAACTGCGATAAATTTGATCGGCTTCTGGGTTACCGCACGAATTGAAAGGGCTGCTCCCCCCCTGGCATCACCGTCCATCTTTGTCAGCAATACGCCTGTTAAGTCGAGCTCATCATTAAAGCTCTTGGCCATATTGACAGCATCTTGACCCGTCATAGCATCTGCGACAAACAGAATTTCTTGCGGGTTGACCCGCTGACGCATTTGATGCAGTTCGTCCATCAGTTGACTATCAATGTGCAGACGACCAGCTGTGTCAATTAAAACCAGGTCTCTATTACTTTTTCTTGCTGCTTCCACGGCTGCTGCCGCAATTTCGACTGGATTTTGGTCATTTGTAGAGGGATGGCAGGGTAGCTGAAGCGAATTTGCAAGTATCTGCAATTGATCAATCGCAGCTGGTCGATAAACGTCTGCAGGAACAAGATATGGACTAAATCCTTTCTGGGCATGATAACTCGCCAACTTCCCGACGGAGGAGGTCTTTCCAGCACCCTGAAGTCCCACAACCATCACAACTGTTGGCCCATCTTCAGATTTGGCAAGAGACTCATTACTGGCCCCCATCATGTTCGTTAACTCGTCGTTAACGATTTTTATGAACTGCTGTCCTGGGGTCAGGCTCCCTTGAACTTCCTCACCTATGGCACGACTTTTGACGGACTTTAGGAAAGCCTTGACAACACGGAAGTTGACATCCGCCTCCAGCAAGGCCATCTTTACTTCCTTTAGCGAATCATCAATGTTGGTTTCCGTGAGTCGTCCCTGGCCACGCACTTTGCGCAATGTCGTGGTCAATTTTTGGGACAAGTTTTCGAACATGAAACCCTTGTGAATTCGAAGCGTTTGGAAGTGAAAATAAACTGAGTATTAAAAGCCTTTGGCGGGCATATTGTCAAGTTCAATTCTAGAGGGAAGAATGCACAAGGTTCTTGTTTTCATTGGTTTGTTGGTTCTCGCAGGATGCCAACCCTGGCAAGATGATTTGAATCGTAACTCGATGCAGTTGCAGGATTTGGAAGCAAGGGTCCGAATGTTAGAATCTCAGGTTGAAAGCCTCACAACTGAGTTGGAGGGCCGTAGAGCAAAAAGCGGATCATTCGTAGTTATGGAGATTCCTACAGTAGAATTGGTAAAGATGTACAAAAACAATGACGAAGCGTTCAATCAAGCTTTCAGAAAGTACATAGACCAACAAAACTGATTCACTGAATTTAAATCAAACTTGCAACAGAACAAGCTTTGGCCTATCAAGAAAGTTTGAATCGAATTCTATCAACAATTCATCAAGGATAATGTATGTTTGGTCTTGGTATTTGGGAACTGATCATCATTTTGAGTATTGTCGTGATGCTCTTCGGCGCAAAACGACTTCCCATGATCGGCGAGGGTTTAGGCTCAATGATCACAAATTTCAAGAAAGCAACGAAGACAAGCGAATTAGAAGAGAAAAAAGAAGAGTCAGTTTTGGTGGAGGGATCTTCAAAAGAGAAAGAAGGAGTTAGTTAATTCGCCTCAGGTTGAATGACTAGATTCAAGTTTACTTCCATTTCTTTCAACCTTGCGATTATAGGGATCAAAACACCGTAAGCTACGTTTTCATCAGCTTCCACATCTGCAAACCAAGGCCCACTTCCTTGCTTCCAGGCACCAACCTTTGTCTGGAAGCTGTCTACCCAGCCTTTCCCGTTTAAATCTCCGATTTTGTTGTCGCCAATAAAAATTTCTTTGTCCGCGTTGATCACTACACGGAGCGGATCTAGTTCCTGGGTTTGCTCATCTTTGTAGCTATCTTTGGGCAACTCTACTTGAATTGCTTGATTAATGATTGGTGCTGTCACCATAAAAATTACCAATAATACTAACAAGACATCCACGAATGGAGTCATGTTAATATCACTGATCGAGTCATTTTCCTGACTGTGCCAACTGCTCATAAAGAACCCATTCAATTCGGTTCGTCAGTTCAAGACTAAAATCTCTCATTTGACCACCCAGGTTTCTAACTCTGTTGCGATAATGATTGAAGGCCATTAATGCAGGTATTGCTGCAAGAAGCCCAGCTGCGGTCGCAATGAGCGCTTCCGAAATACCTGGCGCCACAGCCGCAAGGCTTGTGATACCTGAAATTCCAATGCCCTGAAAGGCGTCAATTACTCCTAAAACGGTTCCAAATAAACCAATGTAGGGGGAAGCACCCGAAACAGAAGCTAAAATATTTAATCGATGTTCAGAGTAAGAATAGCGTTCATTATAGGAGCGTTCCATCACTCTCTGAAGGCGTTCGTTTAGCAAACTTACTGTCGCTTCGCTATGCTGAGAAGTAGGTTTTTGTAAGCGACGATACGTCTGATTTATTTCCTGGTAAGCTTTACGAAAAATGTATGCTAGTGAAGACTGTGGGAAGGTATCGACTTGTTTGTATGTCTGATCGAGAGAAGATTCGCGAAAGAGAAGAAGAAAATTCTGATCGTCTTTTTGAAATCTGTAGAACTGCAATCCCTTTAGGATGATGACAGCCCAAGAAAGAGAAGATAATAGCAGGAGGGACACCAGCACTAGTTGTCCAATGAGTGTACCCTCAAGGACTACCTGTAAAAGGCTTTGCCCATCAGTCAACTGTGCCAGTACTGAATCCATTCAGAGAACCGGTTTGTCTTAGAGTCTTGTAAATTCAACGCGTCGATTAAGACCCCATGACTCTTCGCTTTTTCCCATTTGAGCAGGTCGTTCTTCACCAAAGCTTACTATGGTGAATCTATTCGGATCTGCACCAAGTCTGTCAATCATGTAGCTCAGAACAGCTCTTGCCCTTCTTTCACCCAAAGCGAGATTATATTCGTTGGTCCCACGTTCATCGCAATGGCCTTCCAACTGTATCTTGATACCAGGATTCTGCTGTAACCAACGGAAGTTGTCTCTGAGCTGTGTTTCAAACTCTGATCTGATTGAACTTTGATCAAAGTCAAAGTAGACGACGTTCAAGTCTTGAATTCTGTCTGACTCAGTCTCGGCAGGCGCTGGCAGAAGTTCGTATCTGCGGGTTTCAGGAGTTGCTTTATCACCACCTGGTTGAAGATTACCCCGCATGGACACCACTTGCTCTTCAAGCTGATTAATTTCTTCCTCAGCCTCAGCTAGCAATTCTTTAGCTCGGTCATACTCTAGCTGAGCTGCAGCAAGCTCTCTCTCTGCGGCTGCGCGCTCTTCTGGTGTTTGAGCATTCTTAAGTCGTTCTTCAGCTTTACGAAGCCGCGCTTCTGCAATAGCCGCCCTGCGACGAGCTTCTTCTGCCTTATCAGCTATGATCTCAGATTGTTCTTGAAGACGCTCTGTTTCAGCCATTCTATCAGCGGGAGCCTGCTCGACCATAATCTGAGTTTCTTCCGCCAGTGCCCTGGCTTCCTCGACCGCAGCTTGTGCATCTTCGGTAAGCGATCGTTTTAGTTCCTCCTGATCAACAACAGCTTCTTGCTCGGCCTTTGCCAGGGCCTCTTCGGCTTGTTTGATTGCATCTTCGGCGGCAGTGAGTGATCGCTTGGCTTCTTGACGTTCAGCCCTGTTGGTAGCAGAATTGACTTTTGCTTCGGCCGCTTCAGCTTTCTCTTGAGCTCTTTGCACAATCTCGGCAGTGGCTTCGTCTGCACCGATTGAACGAACTCGCTCAGCCGCAGCATCAGCTTTTTTTGCAATCTCTTCAGCAGCAGCAGCGTTTTCTTGGATTTCTAGGAGTTCTTCCTCAGTTAGTTCTGCACTAGGTGGACGCGGGTCGAGTTCTTCGGTGCACCCTGCACCCAATAACATTCCCGCCAGCACGGCAGTGGCCAGTTTCTGTTTCCATACCTTCATAGTGCGTACTCCGCAGTGTGAGTGAGGTTTTTGTGAATTATTCTGTTCGAGATCGATCTCACCTCAGTTAGACCTATTCCATGGCCAAACCCTGCTAATAGCAGAGCCACCAGTTTCAAAGCAGCAATTTCAGGGCCACTTTCTGAGGAAACCGTTTATATTCCAGAATTTCGATTAAAAAGTTGAAAAGCAAAAATTGACTGAAAACAGCGCTTCTCAAACAACTAAGAGAATCTCAAATCTTTTGGAGAATTACGATGGGAATTCGCCTTCAAGGCACAGATGGCATCCGAGGACCGATTCAACAACACCTCCCACCAAGTGAACACCCGGTAAAGTGGTATTTGCAAACTGGCGAAATAACACCCGAATTTTTCCAACTCTATACATATTCAACATGCTGCTTACTCCGAAAATTTGGACTGACGGAGCTCAGTAACATCATTGTCGTTGGTTGGGATTCCCGAGATTCAAGTGGTACTTTTAACAATGCAGCAATATTGGGTATTTTGCAAGCAGGGCTGGCCCCTTACTCTGTCGGGATTTTACCTACACCAGCAGTTGCCCTTCATATGCTAGCTACCCAAGCAAGCGCTGCAATAGTCCTGACCGCTTCCCACAACCCTGCAGATCAAAATGGGGTTAAAATTTTTCTGGGTTCTTCTGGCTTAAAATTATTTCCGGCAGATGACGAATCATTGACAGAATTTCTTCTGAAACAACCCTGGCCTCTTCCGAGCTCAAGTATTTTTCATGACATCTGCGATGCATCCGAGGCAGCCCAGAAAAACTTTATTGCGCATCTTCTCCAAAACCAAGATTTTGAGATGATACTAGATCAACCAGAATCTATCAATATCATTACTGACTCAGCTTTTGGTGCTTGCCAAGTAATTGTGCAGCATTTCCCCAAAAGCTGGAGCATATTTCAGCATTACAACTCAGATTGTTCAAATGAGATCAATCGTTTCAGTGGCGTAGCTGATCTGGAGGGAACTCGCTGGCTAAGCGAACAGCACCTGGAAAACAGCATTTGGAAAAATCACAAAGCATTGCATCAACTATTTCAGAATCTACAAAAAAATCCGAAAATTCTTCATCTATCATGGATTTTTGATGGTGACGGAGATCGTTGCTTTATTTTAGTAGCTGATCCATCTCGACAGGGTATTCATGTTCTTTCAGGTGATGCTCTGATGCTACTCATCTCCTCAAAATCTGAATCAAAAAGCCCAAAGTCACCAACGACTACTCAATATATCTTCAATACCATTGAAAGTGATTTAGAAGCTTCAAGTCGCATTTTAAATAAGGGATTCGATCTTCGTCAGTGTGCTGTTGGCGATAAGTGGCTACTTCTGGAGGCCTTCGATTCCAGAATCAAAACTTTGAAAGAACTCACCACAAAATTATCTCAAGCAAACATGAATCTTATCGATGAGATTAAAGACACCTTAGTAGAAATGAGAAAATTGGGCAGGCCTAGCGCATTTGAACTTACCCGACTTTGGAGAAATTTGCTCAAGGAAATCCCAGAAGCGAATCAATTTTCTACTGATTTCGTTTTGGGAGGGGAAGAATCAGGTCATGTCATTTTACCAGCAATTCACCACAAGCAACTAGTCTTCTTGGGTAACGGCCCATTGGTGGCTTTCAAAGCAACCGAAATCCTCTACGAGCTTTGGTTACACACACCAGAAGAGTTTTTCAAAAATATTGAAGCACTGCAGCCTCAAGGAACCCACTTTACTCTACCAATTTACTATGTGGTTAAAGAAAAACTCCTAGAACCCAGATTCAGGGATGAACTCTGTCAGATCATCCAAGAGCTGGCCAATAATCTTTATCCAGAATTTACCCAAGACTGGATCAATCTGGAAGAAGACAATGAGCTTTTAATGCTGCAATTGAAAGATAAAGACACTCTGAAAATTTCGATTTTCATTAGAAATTCAGGTACTGAGGACAAACTCTCCCTTTACACCCAAGGTAATGGAATTTCTGATGAAGCTTTGGAAGAATTTTCTAGAGAAATTTATTGGCACCTTTTGTGTCATTGCAAAAACGGAAATTCTAATTGGTATCAGTCAGAAGCTCAGATCATGGTTGAACTTCTGAACGCATCTCCAACAATTTCGTGGCCA